>PAZA01000019.1 GCA_002715375.1 Halobacteriovoraceae bacterium | reverse complement strand
TCCATCTTGTATTGGAAAGGGAGCTAAATACCCTCCTATTACATCTCACGCCTTCCTTATGGAACGTTTAAAAGATATCAATTTAGTTTATTAAAGTCCTTTCTTCCTTTTTCCGATCGAGTTGACTGAAAAAGGAGAGCAGCATGCTTGGTAAAATAATCGGTTTAACCTTGGGATTCACTCTTATTATAGGAGTAAAAATGGGGATTCGATATCATAAAGCCGAAAATGATGTCTCTCAAAGTAAAACTGATGCATGGCCGGTTTCTTTTAAAAATAATTTTAAAAAGTCCTGTGAAACCGAGTTTAAAAGTTCAATAAAAAAAAGAAGAACTCCAACTCAAAACCAGTTAAAAAAAATAGATGCTATCTCTGAGAGCTACTGCTTATGTATAACAAATGGCATCGAAGCAAGAAAGATTATCCCCACGAAGTTTAATCCTATGAAAGAGAATGAAAAGCAGTTTGCAAAGAGAGTTATTGCACCTGCAATCAATAATTTTATTAAATCTAAAAGTGGAAAAAAAACAATAAAGATATGCATGGATAGGGCCATATAAAATGGCCCATCCACTCAAATTTAAAATAAATTATTCGGTTTGCCTTTTGTATCTTTCACTCACTTTTTCATAAAACTTTTTCATCTCTTTGCTATGGGCCTGCCCTTCTTTTAATTTCTTTTTATGTTTTCCTCTCCACTTAACAATCATATTAAGAAATTCCTTTAGATTTCTTTTTACATCGCCCTGATGAAGTTTTCCCATCAATCCCTTAGAGGGTTTATACCAAGGTCTTTTTGACCCTTTATGATTTCTTGCATGTAGTTTTGACTTTTTTATAAATTTCTTTTCATACCGGTCAAAAATGTCTCTAGAGGCATCGCTGAAGAGCCTTCTTCTTAAATCAATTCGGCTTTTTAAATTAAGTCCACCAAAATCATCAATGGTTAATTTTTCGAAAGTAACTCCCTGCTTAACCTTTAAAAGGTACCATGCTAATTCAAGCCTGTATCTCACGACAGCTGGAGGATCGAGATAAAAGACATCATCTCTTGTTATTTTATGTTTTTTCATAAGCCTCTTTGTGCGCTCATTTGAAAGGTCTATATACTGAACTCCTTTTTTAACTTTGAGTTTAAAAAGCTCAGGAATCTTCCCTTTCCCTCTATTGGCATAAAAGCTTGAATCATAAATATTTCCGGCCGTATAAATTCCTCTACCAGCATAGTTAAGTGGACTTATACCAGGAGGTTCCTTAAGCATTTTCTTTTCCCAAAATTCTTGAGTTAATTTTAAGGGTAAGTTTTCCTTTCCCCCTAACTTATCCCATTCATCTAAATCTCCCCAACGGTAAACGACAAGGTCCGCTTTGAGAGGAGTCGCCAAAACCTTCATTATTTTTTTTCTAAGGGCCCAATCTTTTTCTGTGTAGACACTATAACCAGTTTGGGAAAATGCAGAAAATATGGATAAGGCGTAAATGAAGAGAGCCAGTAAAAACTTGTTCATGTCAAGACCTCCTTAAATTTCATTTCTTATCGGCTTTTTTGCTGGTAGAGTTACCCTGAAAAAATGAGAAACAATAAATTTTATTTACCATGACTTTGAAGGAATGCAATATGAAAACATATTCTTTAAAAAAACGATTCTTGGCCCTTTTGGTTTTAATTGCATCATATGGCCACTTTCTTCCTTTAAGCCTCGCTTCAACCATTCCCCTTAATAAAGAAGATGTTATTACAAAGATTGCGTTTGGAAGTTGTAACAATCAAAATAAAAACCAATCCATGTGGAAAACGATAAAAAAAGACCAACCAAACCTTTTTATCTTTCTTGGAGATAACGTTTATGCAGACACAGAAAATATGGAGAAGATGACGTCACGGTATAATGACTTATGGACCGACTCTTTTTTTGAATCTTTTAGACAAGTTACACCTCTTCTTGCGACTTGGGATGACCATGACTATGGAGAAAATGATGCAGGAATGGAGTACCCTCAAAAAGAGGAATCTAAAAATATATTTCTGGATTATTTTGACCCAACAAATGAAAAAAGGCGCTACCAGGAAGGAGGCATTTACACTTCCTACCTTTTAGGACCAAAAGGCAAAAGAATTCATATTATTTTACTAGATTCCAGATATTCGAGAAGTCAGCTTAACAAGCATAACTTCTTCAAAAGCCTTTATAGAAGACAGTTCAAAGGAATGGGTCCCTATAGGCCATCTATGGACCAAGAGTCCACAATTTTGGGGAAAGACCAATGGAACTGGCTCGAAAAAGAGTTTAACAAAAAAGCTGATTTAAGGATCATAGGCACAAGTATTCAAGCCCTCGCTGAATTTACAGGTTGGGAAGCTTGGGCCAATATTCCCCACGAGAGGTCAAGGCTTTTAGGACTTATTAAAAAGTTCTCTAAAACACCAACTTTTATTATAAGTGGTGATGTTCATAGAGGAGAAATGGCCCAAGTAAAGCTCGATGATTATTCTTCAATTTTAGAAGTAACCTCAAGTGGACTAACTCATACGACAAGAAAAATTCCTCCTAATAAACACCGCCTCTATAAACCCATTTTAAAACCTCACTTTGGGGTTATTGAAGTCGATTGGGGAAATAAA
Source organism: Halobacteriovoraceae bacterium (assembly GCA_002715375.1). Classification (GTDB taxonomy): domain Bacteria; phylum Bdellovibrionota; class Bacteriovoracia; order Bacteriovoracales; family Bacteriovoracaceae; genus UBA7317. Next base: position 15,180 of record PAZA01000019.1, on the reverse strand, counting down.
ATCATTTTTTCTCTTAAAGGGAAAAAAGGCCAAGTCTATCGTAAACATGAAATAAAGATCTAACCATTTTTATCTTTAAAAATTGATAAAATGGATAAAAAGGATACCTTAAAAAATGACCACCACAAAAAAAATTGATTGGAAAAACAAACTTATTTTGGCCCCCTTAACAAAGGGTGGACATGTCCCTTTCAGGAAACTTTGTGAGCATTATGGAGCAGATATTACAGTCTCTGAAATGGCCTATGCTTTCAAACTGGTAAAAGGCGATAGAAGGGAAAAGGCCCTCCTTAGAAGAACATCCGAAAAAGGAATCTTTGGTGTCCAGTTAGCTGCTCAAAAAGCACCTTATGCTATCCATGCGGCCCAAATGGCTACAGATAGTGGAGCCGACTTCATTGACCTTAACTGCGGCTGCCCCATTCACGATACAGTCAAAAGAAGAATGGGCTCTTATTTATTAAAGAAGCCAACGCAATTAGGTCAACTCGTAGAAAGACTTGTCAAAAGCACAGACCTTCCTGTTACCGTCAAAATTCGATCTGGCTGGGATGAAGATCATATTAACGCAATAGAAGTTGCTAAGATACTAGAGGAGTCTGGAGCTGAGGCCATAACAATTCATGGCAGAACGAGATCACAAAGATATGCTAAAAGTGCTGACTGGGACCTAATTAGAAAAGTCTCAGAGGGAGTTTCTATTCCGGTTATTGGAAATGGTGATATTCTCACCTACTATGAGGCAAACCAAAGGAAAGAAAGAGGTCAATGCTCTTCCCTCATGATTGGTCGTGGAGCACTCATTAAGCCCTGGATTTTCAAAGAAATAAAAGATCAAAAATCCTGGGAACCAACAAGTGAAGAAAGGCTGGAAGTTTATAAATTGTTCGCAAAACTGATGAAAAACTACTTTGGAGAAGATGACTTTGGTATTAAAAGGGCCCTGCCAATTTTAGCATGGCACTTTTCTTTCTTCTTTAAATATCTTCCCCTTCCAATGGGTCAATTCGAAGAAAAGTCTATAGAGCATCCACTTATTCAAACAAGGCTAGACAAACCTTTAGAGTGGGCTCTAAAAGAAAGACCTCTTGAAAAATTACTTTCAGATGAAAGGGAAGAAACTCATTTTAAATTAGCTGAGTTTCTCCTTAGAAACCCTGAAGCTGATATTAAATCACTTTTTGATACAGATATGGAACTCAGTCCCTAAGCCTTTGTGGTTTTTAATTTTAATTTCGGCATCCATTTTTTGAAGATTGGTTTTTACAACATCCATACCTATACCCCTTCCCGATATCTCAGAGACTTTTTCCTTTGTTGTTAGGCCTGGGTTGAAGATAATGGCCATTTTATCTTCCTCATTCATTCTTTTTAAATCTTCATCCTTTAAAATCCCCATTTTGATGGCCTTATCGCAGACTTTCTCGGAGTCAATACCTCTTCCATCATCTTTTATTAAAATTTCAATTTGATCCCTTGTAATTTTTGAAGAAGGCTCCTCTAATTGAACTTCTTTACAGGAAACTATAATTTCACCAATCTCATTTTTACCAACTTTCTCCCTTTCCACCGGATATTCAATCCCATGGTCTAGTGCATTTCTTACGATATGAATAACGGCATCTTTTAATAACGAGATTTTGTCTTTTCCCAAGGACCCCTGGTCACCAATTAACTGCAATTTTACTTTTTTTCCCAAAGTTTTTCCTACATCTTTAACCATACCTTTAAGGTTTTTAAGAGAATATTTTAGAGGTACTTCCAAAAGAACATTAAATTGTCTTTCAACGACTTCTTTAAAGGAATCGAATTGATTTATTTTTAAAAAGTTATCTCTAACATTCAAAAAGTTTTGAGACAAAACATCTATTGAATCGGGGCTTGATTCTATTTCATCATCTTCCTCCAATGTATAGTATTTTTTTAGGGCCCTTAAAAGGTCAATATTTAAAAGGTAATGAAACCATATAGGGCTTCTTGTTGAAAGAACTGGCTTTAGTAAATTTATAATTCCATTAAATTCCTTATTTATTGGATCATCTCCAGTATCCATATAATCTTCTAATAAAGAAAATTGATGATCTCCCTCTTTCAAGCATTGAACAAAAATAGAAAAAGTTTCATTCAATTTGGAATGGATTTTTTGAACAGGAATAAAGCTATCAAATATTTTATCTTCCTCTCTTTCAAAAAAACTTATCGTCTTAGTTATTTCTTTAAAGCTAAAATCTTCATTTAGAACCTTCTTAATAGCTGAGATTATGAGAGGTTCATCTTTCCACTTAAACCTTTTACCCCATTTCTCCATTTCACTGAAAATTTCGCCTTTTCCTTTTTCACTTTTAGATAATTCTTTAAGTTCAGTTATTATTTTTTCACGCTCTGAAATAGGGATTTCATACGAGGAATTAAGGGAAAAAATGATATTAAAGAAGTCCCAAATTTTATTTAAACAAAAGGTTATATTAACCTTCTCTTTATGAGTTTCCAGGTCTAATTCAATAAGATCATAGAGGTACCTCATTATAATAGGGAGATAGAAAAGTTTTTGTCCGATTATCTTTCCCACCAAAAGGTAAATTCCCTTTTTAAAATCTTCAGAATCGACAGGTTTATCTTTTTGTAACAAATCAACCACTTTAAATAACTCAATAAACATTTCAATCCATGTTTCATTGCTTAAATCCAATGGTCTATTTTGAGATGAGTTTAAAAACAAGCGGTATGATTCGGTCCTAATTCTTTCCAATGTCGGAAAAAATTCATTTAAAATAAGGTGAGGATCATAATTTTTACCCTCAAGTTCAAAGATATTGGACTCCAGGTAATGAACTTTTTCAGACAAATCATTATTACCTAAAGATCTTGAAACTCCTTTTAGACCATGGAGCTGCCTCTTTATCGAAAGAAAGATTTGATCTCTATAATCTGAGTCCAGTTTACCAATTTTTGACAAAAGACTGAAATGTGGTTCTAAATCTTGTTCACTCTTTTTTTGATAATTATAAAAGTGACTTAACCAATACTCTAACTCCTTTAGACCTTCATGATATTCCTCTTTTAATATCTTATCCTCTTCACTTTCAACGCCCAGAATTTCCTCTGCAGGCCAAAGGTATTCATTAATTTGCCCCTGAAGGCCATAAAGATCCTGGGTAAATTCAGAAATATCACTATTTGTCCATTCCTCAAAAGGTTTAGATCTAAGAGAAGAAAAGTTTGACTCCACATCATGAGTATATTTGGAAATAAGAGAAAGGCCATAAATTCTTGAATTTCCTTTAATCGTATGAAGGTCTCTTAAAAAGTCCTCGAGTCCAACCAGAGGTTTTTTTTCAGAAATAAGAACTCTTAAGTTTTTCCAGTTAACCATGGCCCTTTTAAAAATTTTTAAAGTATCAACAAAGAAAAAGTTCAGATCTTCTTTTTTATTAACCACTAATTCCTGGATAAGAATTGATTTTTTATTCCCTTTCTCTCTTTCCTTGATCATCTCCTGTTCGAGTCGCTCGACCTCTGTTATATCCTCTATAACGTACATAAGTCTTTCCAACATACCATCTTTAGAGAAAAGAGGTGTATAGATGACTCTTAAAATTTTATCTGGATCATCTTTATCTATTTTATAGAAAACTCTTTCAGGTAATAAGTCTTTCATCATTAGCCATTGTAAATCATCTGCATTAAAGATAACTTCTAAGGCCATATTAATTTTTGAGAATTCTTCGCTTTTTCTATCAATGTTTTTATATAGAGATTCATAAACACTTTTCCCAACGACTTCCATTCCAAAAATATCATGAGAAAAAATGGACACTGGTTCAATAATTTCTGCCTTATCATTAATAATAAAAACAGCTTGCCTCATATTATTAATAAGATCACTTACCTTTTTTTGTGAATCTTCAGCCCTTTCTCTCGCTTCATGGGCCTCTTTAGTTCTTCCTAATACCTCTCTTTCTAAGTGCTGGGTCAAATCTTCAGCTGTGTTGTGAGCAATGGCATTCTTTTTCGCAATATTATAACTTTGAAATAAAATAAAAAGTAAAACAGAATAAGAGGCTATATAAATGGGCTTTTCGGCTTGAAAGTTAATTAAAATATCATGGATCCCCCCAAAACACATAATAAGAGTAGGAATAAAGCTAAAAATATAATGGTATTTCTTTTTCCATATTAAAGAGGAAAATTTATAAATGACATAAAACATGGTCGTTGTCGTAACAAGACAAAAAGCATAAAACGTATAAAGACTTGCATAGAGACCTACATCCGAAAAAAGAATAAGAGAAGTCGTTATAAAAAAGTATAACTTTAAAAAATTTAAAAACCTTCTGTTTAAAGCATTATCAAGGAGATTATCGGCGAATTTTGCAAATAGAAAAGGCGCTGGATAAAAAGTTAAATAATAAATTCTTGTCTTTATTCCAAGGGCGCTTACCCCATAATCTGAAAAGAGCCAATGAATATAACCAGGACTTAAATAGGCCCTTGAACCTAAAAATATGACTGCTACACCAAACCATAAACTTAATAAGTCTTTTGGCCTTAAAAAAAATATGAAAAGATGGTACAACCCCACAATAAAAAGGCTTCCAATGACAAAAGAGTCTATCACAATATTAAAAAGCTTTTCTGACTCAAATGGCTTCTTTAGGGAAAGCTTAAAATAGCCATCAATTCCCCCATTTCTAAAATGATAGTTTGAAACATGAACCATTAAATAATGAGGTCCTTCTCCAATCTTCATATTTGCTGACAGGTAATCCATGATAGGTACATCTTTATTAGGAGTCTCAGACACCTCTCCTACATCAAAGATTGTTTGAATACTTGTTTTGTTAATTAAATATATTTTGAAACTACTGTATATATAAGTATCAGAGAGTATATAATTTCCAGGTTTTAAACCTTCCAGCTTTAATAGGTACGTTGCATACCCTTTCGATTTTTCATTAAGCCAAACGCCATGGGATTCTTTCTTTTCGCCCTTTGGAATAATACCTTTTTGAACATCAAGAGGATCTAAAAAAGTTTTCCAGTAAAAACTCCATTCACCTCTTAAGGTCACCCCTCCATCCAGATTTTTCTCTTTTGAAAAATGAAGGACACCATCTTTAGCAACTAATTTTTTATTAAAAGCAAACGCCTTACAATTGAGAGCTAAAATAAGAAACCATAATAAAAGAGAAGTAAACTTCAACTCTTAATTTCCTTTTAAATTTTTCATGGTTCTGGTTAAAACTTATCGGTTTTTTAAAGATCACATAGAGGTATTTTAAGGAGTTTTTGAAAAGTATTTGGGGGGATCATACCTGAGTTACTCCCCCCATTTTCTTGTTAGCAGACAAATTCAGTTAGACTTAATTGGTTTGACTCTCAGGGATTTCAAGCTCTTTTTGAATAATCTCAAAGGCTTCCCTTTCTTTAATATTTCCAACAAAAGAATATTCCTTGGCCATATTTTTTTTAAGTTTTAAAAATAACTCATTTTCAATAGAGCCACGGTCACTTAAAGAGTTCAACTCTTTAATAACATTAGTCATTTCTTCTAAGTTTTTTGGTTCTGATTTCTCTTTAAAGTCTAAGACCCTTTCCTTTCGACTCTTATAATCCTTTAACTCTACAGGGCCCTTTAATAACTTTAAATGCGTGTTCATCTGCTCAGCGGAGCTAATTTTCCTAAACTTACTCACTGAATTAACAGGAACAAATGTTTTAAACTTTTCTTCTATGCCCTCTATAAGATAGAAAAGTCCTGAGTCTTGTTGAAGTTCAGCGATCTCAACTATTTTTCCTATTCCAAATGCTAACGAGATGACAACGTCTGAGACTTGGTACATCTTGCACCGCCTTTTTTTGGGCTATGTTGACTTTTAGATGTCTATGAGACCCTATACTTTGATGGCCACCCAGTTAACCAAAGGGGATAGAGCTATGATGCTACCTTCCTAGACTATTGTATGAGAAAATATTTTATTACGCAAGGGTAGGCTGAATGGTTCAGTTCTCTGCAAGCCTGAAAGCCTCAATCTATAAAAGACAATCTCATGGTATAAAATTTACATTTCTAATAACGAATCAATGAATGTCCCCATGTAAAGCCACTTCCGAAGGCCACATTAGAGATCAACATACCTTGCTTTAATTTACCATTACGGATGGCATCGTCTAAGCCTATAGGAATCGTTGCAGACGTTGTATTACCATAGATTTCAACTGTGCTATGGATAAGTGAATCATCTAACTCTAAGTTTTTTCCAATTGCCTCACTAATCCTTCTATTGGCTTGATGAAAAAAAGCCAACTCTAAATCTTTTAACTCCTTCCCGTTTGAAGTTAAGGACTCAATAAGAGATTCACTCATAGTTCTTACTGCATGCGAGAAGATCGCTCTTCCATTCATCTGTGGATATTGAAGCCCATCATTGATCATTTCTTTTGTCATACGCTCCTCACCAAAAAGAGCAAGACCTGGTCCAGGGCACCAAAGCTCTTTTGCCTGGGCACCGTCTGAATGGATCTTTGTTGAAAGAATATGAGACTCACTTTCACGATCCTTCACTTCGGTCGCTTGCAAGACGACAGCTCCCGCACCATCACCAAAAATAACTGAAAGGTTTCTTCCCCTTGGGGTCAAGTCTAGGCATCTTGAATGAAGCTCTGAACAAACAATAAGAATATTTTTATAAGTCCCTGTACGAATATATTGATCTGCAATAGAAAGGGCGAATATAAACCCTCCGCACTGTTGTCTTACGTCAATGGCAGGAACACCTGGAATCCCCATTTTACCTTGTAAAAAGCAAGCTGTTCCCGGGAATTCATGATCTGGTGTGACAGTGGCCACTAATAATAAATCAATATCTTCTTTTTTAAGAGATGAACTTTCTAAGGCCCTCTCAGAAGCTCTTAGCGCCAAGTCAGATGTCGTTTCGTCCTTACTTGCCCAGTGCCTTTTAGTAATTCCTGTTCTTTGCTGTATCCATTCATCAGTTGTATTGAGTAAATCTTCCAAGTCTTTGTTAAATACGGTTCTTGAAGGTAGATAACTTCCTGTTCCGATGATCTTAGATCGAATGTTCATAAATATTCCTTTTAAAGCCTACTTTTTTGGCATGAGGTATTTAACAAAAGTGAAACTTTACCAATTTTTTAAAATGGATATGACACCTTTCAGTAACACGCTTTTCTAGATCCTTCAAGGAAAGACTTTAAGATTAGCAGAATAAACTTTCATTAATCACTAAAGAGAAAAAGGCAATTCATTAAAAACTCTGGAATTTCTTTTTCTCTTTTTTAAAATCTCTTCACCTAAACCTTCAAAAAACTTAAAAGGCCATTTTGTTCTGACAAACCTTTTTGCCCAGTTAGGAAGCCACCCTCCCAGGTTTCCTGAGACGCTAAAGGTTACTTTACACTTCTTATCCTTCTCAACCTCTTCAATAGTGATGTCAACATACTCGGCAAAAGCAATAACCACATCATCATTTTTGTAGGGATAAGTCGTATTTGACCATGCATGTATAAGAATTTCTTTATCTTTAATTTTTTTTACATAACCCTCAAAAAGAAACTCTCTATTATCCACAGGCCAAGGTGCTTTGTAGTGCTCCAAAACAAGATAATGCCCATTTTTTAACCTCTTTAAAACTTTAGAAAATTTATTCTGAGGTGCCCAAAAATGCTTATTATCAAAGTCTAAAAGAACCTCAACGAGGTCTTTTAATTTGCTCTCATAGAAGCCAATGGCCTTAAAAGAAGTCCAACCTTTTTTACCTTTTTCCTCTTTTTTAGAATAAATTTTAACACCGTCATCTTCGTCTATGAGTTCCCAAGCGAAAGCATCAGCCTTTAGAAAAAAGCTTACGAAAAGAGTTAAAAATATAAAAGGTAATTGGTGAGGTATTAATAACCCCTTTTTTCCTTTATGCATAAAAGCCTCGGATAAACTTACATGACCAGGTCATCTTCATTAAAACACAATTAGACTAAACTTGCTCAATAAAAAGCCATAATTAACCGGGGTAAGATTTTTTTGCCCAATGAAAGAGAAACTATGTTTAAACTCCAAAGATTATAAAAAAAATCGATAACAGAATGTAAGATTTTCCATAATTGAGGACCCTAAAAGAATGAAGATAAAAAACTTCATTATTTTATTATTAGCTTTCAACTTCCTAGATTTTGGAAATCTTGCTTTCTGTAGTGAAAATAACAGTATCTCTTTTAAAACAGTTTCCCAAGGAAAAAAAAGGACTCTTAACCTTGAAGGACCTTGGTTCTTTTTTTGGGATACGTGGCTTAAACCAGAGTCTGTAAAAGAAGCCTTTATAAATCAAGATAGGATAAAGACTTCAATACCATTTTACTGGACTTCTATTAAAAATAGAAAGCCCTTAGAAAGAAATATTACATCAGTTGGTATTGCCTCTCTCATTACAAAAATAACAGATTTTCCAGAAAATAAGAGTCTTGCTCTTAAAATTGGAAAGATTAAAAGCAATTATAGGGCCTACATAATTAACACAAAAGGAAAGGTCATTAAAACTTTTTCCAGAGGGGAAATTTCTAAAAATAAAATTCAATCGATTCCCTACGAAGGAAGTGATTTAATTAGTTTGCCTAAGATAAAAGGAAAATCTTTTTTTATCCTCATCCATTTTTCCAATTATCACCACTTCTCGGGAGGAATAGAAGAAATTCCATCTATCGGACTTGAAAACGATTTGAAAAAAAGTCAAAACCTGACTAACTTTAAAAGTATCTTTCTTCTTTCGATACTTTTATTGCTTTCTATTTACTTTTTAATTTTAAGCTTAACCAAGAAAAACGTAGCTCTTCAGGCGTCTTTCTCTGCATTCTGTTTTTTCTTATTTATTCATTATTTTTTAAGAGAGAATATAATCTCTTTATTTTTCTCCGAACAAACTAACTTCACTTACGATGTTAAAAGTAAATTGCAATATTCAAGCTTAGTATTATCTTTCATCTGTATTTATTCATTTTTTAAAAACTTATTTTTTTACATTTTTAGAAAAAAAGAATATTACGTCATCCTCTTTTTTCTTGCCCTATACTTCTTGCTAGCGTTGATTACACCATCTGTATTTCACACGGAACCCATTTTTCTAACAACTTTTAAGGCCCTTAATATCATTTTCCTCCTCACTCTTTTTCTTTTAATTATAAAAATAAGTAAATTTAAGACGACTTTCTCTAAAGTATCAATTTTAAGCATAACTTTATTAATATTAACTTTAATCAATGACTCATTTTTAATTATTTTTTCTTTTCTAATATCAGTTCTATCCATCATTTCAATTAGAACATCTTTAAAAGAAAAAATGCTTGAAAACTATAAAGAAGAGATTTCAAAGGGCAAAGAACACACAGACATGATTTTTTCAATTCTGAAAGATCCAAAAGATTTCGTTTTGCTTATTGAGGATTGTAAAAGTAACTTTAATCTAAAAGAGAACTATGAAGATATCATTGATTTGGCATTTTTCGCTCAAATAATATCCAAAATAAGAGTAGGCTTGGAAAAGTTTAAGTGTTTTCCCCTGATAAAATACTTTAGAGAATTAGAAGTTTTGACAAAGCGATACGAAGATCAGGTTTTTAGTTGGAGTGAAATGCCAAGAGAGCTGAAAAAGTCCCTTATAATGTGTCAAGATGCTCTCAATGAATTTATCAAAAAAAATGAAATTATAGAAAATCAAATAGACTCAAATGAAAAGCTCAGATTTACCAATCAACTTTTGGAAAAAGCTCTTCACGACAAGGCGACCTTTTTTTCAAAGATGAGCCATGAACTAAGAACTCCATTGAATTCTATTTTAGGTTTTTCAAATATCCTATTAAACTCTCATATCGAAGAAGACAATATCATTAATGATCAATCAAAAATAGAATACCTAAACTGCATTAACTCTAGCGGAAGATCACTTTTAGGACTCATTAACGAAGTTCATGATCTTACAAAACTAGACCTAAACCGCTTAAAAATTGTTTTAACGACAATTCCTCTTTTCCAACTTCTTAATAATATTTCAACTTTTTTTGTAAACGAATGTACCAAAAAAGGACTTTCTTTTTATTTCGACTTAAGTGAATCTGTCCCTTCGCATATTATTTTTGATGACCTCCGCTTAAAGCAAATTCTCAATAACCTTTTAGGTAATTCTCTCGAGTTTACCAACCACGGCCACTTAAAGTTAAGTATCTGGTCTAAAAAGCGAAGTGATAACTCTGACAATATTAATCTTTATTTTACTATAGAAGATACAAGAATGGAAAACAAAGAAAATGGAGATGATAAACCTCTGGAAAGCTTTCAACAGAATCGTGGAGAAACCTTTGATGAAGGAAAAGGAGGGGGACTTAACCTTCATATGAGTAGGAAGCTCATTAATCAGATGGGTGGTAGAATCGACGTTAAAAATATCGATGGTGTCGGGATATCCTATGAGGTCCTCTTTAAAAACATTGAGCCTGTTAGTCTATTAACGGAAGAATCAAAAGGTGATGAAGAAAATCATTATAACTTCTTTAAAAAAACAATCCTAATCGCAGATGACCTGGAAATCAACTTAAAGCTTTTAAATGCCTATCTTTCTAACTCCAATGTCAATATCGTTACTGCAAAAGATGGCCAGGAGCTTATTGATAAATCAGTAGCATCAACACCTTCTCTCATCATTACAGATATTAAAATGCCTACGATGGATGGTTACCTTGCCGCTAAAAAGCTTGGTTCCATACAGGAAACAAAAGATATCCCCATTATAGCGCTTTCCGCGGCCATAGAAAAAGAAGAAGCAAAAGGTAATTTTATTGGATTTCTCCAAAAACCTATTAAAAAAGTAGAGCTCTTGAAAGAGATGTCCAAACATCTGGAGTGCGAAATTACCAACAAAAGATCTGGAGACAAAGAAGTTTTTAGCCCTACAAAAAGTATTCAGGGCAATCAAGCCTCTTTCACTTTAATGAATGATTTATCATCTATTAAAGCACATAAGGAAACCCTCATTAAACTCCGGTTTTTCTTTCAACGTGCAATTGAAATAATGGATATAGAGGTGTTAGAAAGAGGTTCTCTAAGTTTTTTAAAAGAACTTGAGGAAACAGAATTATCTCACTTAAAACCTTGGTTTTTAGAATTAAACCAGGAAACAAAACTATTTAAAATAAAAGAAATTGAGACAAGACTTACACATGCTATAGAAATAATCGACAAAACATTGGAAAAATTATAATTAACTTGCAGCTTAAAGATAAGTGAAAGAATGAAAAACTTAAATGCCCGTATCGGACTCAAGACCGTCATAGCAATTAGCCTCGGCTCAATGTTGGGAAGCGGCATTTTTGTACTTCCAGGACCTGTCATTGGAATGGTAGGTGATAACGCCTGGTTAGCTTATTTCCTAGCTGGGCTCTGTGTTTTACCAGCTGCCGTTAGTAAATCAGAACTCGCTACGGCCATGCCCAATTCAGGTGGTACCTACGTTTATTTAGAAAGAACTTTTGGCCCTCTTACTGGAACCGTAGCAGGACTCGGACTATGGCTAAGCTTACTTCTTAAGTGCTCGTTTGCTCTGGCAGGTATTGGATCCTACCTTTCAGTATTTTCTCCATGGCCTCTTCTACCCACGGCTTTAACTCTCCTCTTTCTTTTGACATTCCTAAATATTTTAGGAGTTGGTAAGGTTGGCAACGTTATTGTCTTTATCGTCCTCCTTAGTATTTTCTCCCTGACAGGTTTATCTATTGGTGCTCTCTTCTCTTTAGAGACAATCCCAGCTAATGCACTAAACTTTACAGGTGAAGGAGATTTAATTGGAGCGACGGCCATGGTGTTTGTCTCTTACGCTGGCTTAACCAAAGTGGCGGCCATTGCAGAAGAAATCAAAGAACCAGAAAAAAACCTCCCCAAAGGCATCTTCTTTTCGCTTCTTATCGTTCTTATCGTTTACTGTAGTGTCACTTTCGTCATGACGAAAAAAGTCCCTCTTGATGATTTGAAAAATAATTTTAGGCCACTCTTTACTTTTGCAGGCTATGTTTGGAGAGGGCCAGGTCTTGCATTTTTTATTTCAATTGTCGCAGTCTTCACCATGGCCTCCATGGCGAACTCTGGGCTCTTGGCCGCTTCCCGTTTTCCTTTTGCTATGGGTAGAGACTTTTTACTGCCAAAGAAATTAGGTGAAATTCATCCAAAATTCCTAACACCTGTTTGGAGTATAATCCTTTCAGGTATAGTAACGGGCGTATGCCTCGTTTACCTTGACCTCACAAAAATAGCAAAGCTAGCAAGTGCTTTTATGATTATGATTTATATGACAGAAAGCATTGCCGTCATTCTTCTTCGAGAGATGAGGATTCAATGGTATAAGCCTGAATACCGCTCACGACTTTACCCTTTTCCTCAAATTCTTGGAATTGGAAGTAGCCTTTTCCTCCTCTATGGAATGGATTTACTACCTCTTTTTGCCCTTATTTCAATAGGCCTACCTGGACTCCTCCTTTACTTTTTTTACGGCAGGCAAAGAACCACAAGGAAAGGAGTCCTTGGTTTTAGAGGAAAAAGAAAGGACCTTTTTGACAGCTCAGACTCTGAAGAAGGCTCTGAAGAAGATTCTGGAGAAAGTTCGGACAAAATTAAAGATGACCAGGATTTTGCAGAAGCCCATACGATGGTGGCCCTCCTTGGAAAAGAGAGGTCTCCCGACCAATTGATTGAATTGGGCTGCTTCTTATCAGAAGAAAAGACCTTAGAGGTTGCCTATATTACGGAAGTCCCAGAACAAACAGACATCCATGACCTGGATGAAGAACTCCCTGTCACCCTTAGGTCTCTTCATAGAAGGGCCGAAGCCATGGCAGATATTTTAAAAACAATCATTTCTTTTGATCCCATTATAACCCACGACCTATTAGGTGCCGTTCATCAAATAAGCCAGCGGTCTCACTGCCGGTATCTTATTATGGAATGGGGTGGTAGGCATAGAGGTCGGTTCACCCTATTTGACCCCCTAGGTTGGCTTAAGGACCACCTTGATTGCCACTTGCTAACTTTCAACTCAGCAGGAGTGAGGTATATCAAAAAGATCATGGTCTTTATCAGAGGCCAGGAAGATGACGATGTATCGCTAAAAATAGGTTTGAAGATGTCCCGCATCCACAAAGCAAACCTTAACATTATTCAAATTTTCCCTTCTTCAGAAAAACAGGAAGAAATGCAACGATTAAAAAAGGAAATTAGAGGCAAAATTATTGCTGAGGCACCTCATGCTTATATCCACATGATCAAATGTGAGCCAGGAGAAAATATCATCAAAAGGACCATTCAGCTTACGAGTGAATATGACCTCATGGTCTTTTCTGCAGGCAGACACTCTCTTTGGAATAAGATTATTCAAGGCTCTCTTGATGACGTCCTCATGACAAATAGTTCTTGCGCAATGTTAAGTGTTCAAAAGAAGAAATAAAACCTTAACTCACAAGAAAATCCTCTTAATCAGTAACAGACTCTGCCCACCAGTCATCTTCATCACTTTCAGAACCATCAAGTGAATACCTCTTATCAAGCTTCGATTTATAAGACGAAAGCTTTTTGGCGGTAACAGCTTTAAACTTCTCCTTCTCCTTTTCAGAAAGAGAATAGTCTTTCAAAGCTTCATCTGGATTTTTTAATAATAGGTCGTGAAACCCCTGGTCTTCATGGGCCCTGTCCAGGACCTTTTTAACTTCCTTTACTGACATGCTTGGACTCCATCACTAACTTAATTTAAGCTTTTCCAAACCAGTTAAAAGGCGCAGGTTTGTGGTTTTGAAATATATGCTTTGTTTCCTGGTATTCTTCAAGACCCAAATGCCCCAACTCCCGACCTATTCCCGATTGCTTGTAACCACCCCAGGGAGCTTCCGTAAAATAGGTATTAAAGTCATTGACCCAAACGGTCCCAAAGCGAAGGGCCTTTTTCACCCTCTCAATTCTTTCAGAGTCATTTGTCCAAAACCCGGCAGAAAGTCCATAAATGGTATCGTTGGCCTTAGTCACTGCTTCCTCTTCAGTTTCAAAAGTCTCAACTGTAATCAAAGGCCCAAAAACCTCTTCCTGAACAATCCTCATGGAGCTATCACAATCCGTGAAGAGAGTGGGAAGGATAAAGTGTCCTTTTCTAAGGGTCTCATCTTCTGGCCTTGCTCCACCAACGGCGAGCTTCGCCCCTTCATTTTTGGCCACATCTATATAGGATTCAATCTTAGAGAGGTGCTCCTTTGAAATAACAGGTCCCATCTCGGTCCCTTCATCAAAACCGTTCCCCAGCTTAATCTTTTCCATTTTGGATTTGAGCGCCTCAATAAAACGACCTGAAATTGATTTTTGGACCATGAGCCTCGTCCCAGCAGAACAGATTTGCCCTGCATGAAAAAAGACCCCGTTTAAAGCATAATCCACAGCTGTATCGAAATCACAGTCCTCAAAAATGAGGTGAGGATTCTTTCCCCCAAGCTCTAGGGCCACTTTTTTAATATTCCCGCTCGCGGCATTCATAATTTTTCGACCCGTTAAACTTCCCCCAGTAAAACTTATGAGGTCAACATCATGGTTTTCGGCCATCTCGGCACCCACCGTGTGACCAGGGCCAAGCACCAAATTAACGACCCCAGATGGGTAGCCGGCTTCAACCGCCAGTTCAGTGACTTTTATGGTTGTTAGAGGGGTCAGCTCACTGGGCTTCATAATGATCGTGCATCCAGCGGCGAGGGCCGGCGCCATTTTCCAGCTCGCCTGAAGGAGTGGGTAATTCCAAGGAGATATCTGGCCACAAACCCCTATGGGCTCTTTGACCACAAGGCTGGTGGAATCAGGTATAGGTGACTGGACCTTCTCGGTGAAGTCGTTATCCAGGAGTTTGGCGTAGAATTTGAATATATTGTAGATGTCATCCATGTCCCAACGGCTTTCTTCCATAGTTTTGCCGGTATTCAATGACTCGAGTTCGGCCAACTCTTCCTTGTCTCTCTTAATAAGCTCTGCCAATTTTAAAAGCAGGTCCTGCCTTTCTTTCCTACCGGTCTGACCCCACCCCCCATCAAAGGCTTTCCTCGCTTCAAAAATGGCTTTTTTGACATCCTCTCGGCCTCCTTCAGAAACTTCGGCCACCTGAC
>PAZA01000018.1 GCA_002715375.1 Halobacteriovoraceae bacterium | reverse complement strand
TCGGCTTATACCCTTTTGGATACTTACCCAATAAAACTCGATGAGTGAGTAACTCCATTGAAGAGCCATAAACGTCAGGCCCTATAGCACCAGGAAGTTTCGGATTTGCATTATGACATGAAATACAAACTGAAAAGTAAACACCCTTACCTTTAGAATAAAGTTGTTTTTGCTCTGGAGTCCAAGACTGCTCTTTCTTCGAGCCTTTGCAACCTGTTTGAGAGGATAATAATCCCAATAAAAGAAAAGCCTGGAGTAAACTCCAGGCCTTTTTTATCATTAATTGATTCGTCATTAAAAAGTCTTCCTTCCTTATTTACACATTAAGTCAACAATAAGGTACTGCACAAGAAGAAGAACGCAACCACTTGTGACGACTCCTTTAACTGATGCCATTGGCCCCATTTTCTTTGGACCAAAAGCTGCATTAATTTCAATCAAAACGATCAAGGCAGCACAAACCAAAAAGGCTGGCCATATGCCTGTCTCTCTAACAGAAATTGTAAAATGCGATGCTGCACCCATCATAAAGAGAAGTGGGATGGAAAAAAGAGTGTTTGTCCTTGAAGCAACTCCGGCCCTCGCCGCTGCAGCTGCTGCATCACCCAAATCTTGTCCGTTGGCTTTTCCAATAATAATTTTTTGAGCAGGCCAAATAATAAGCCAAACATTAAGGAACATAAATGTACCCATCAGTGAGCCTAAGAGAATCCAAACGGTCCAAGAAGAGTTACCAAGGTTGGCCATTCCAAGGTAGTCAGCGCGATGCCATAGAAGGTACATACCAGAAATCCAAGTCCAGAGAGCTCCAAACCTAAACCACCAAAGTGCGTTAGGAACCATTTCCTTAACTGCATTGTTTTTCGTGTCAGCGTCAGTTGTCTTAAACCAACCACCTTGAACAAAGTTAAAAAACCATAACATTCCAATCCAAGCAACACCTGCGAAATAATGAACCCAACGCCCAAATATTTCTGCACCACCCCAAGATAAAATTTCCATAAAGCCTACCCTTTTTAATCGTTATTAAATTTTGTTTACCAAAAAGCCCTTATTTAAAAATACTTAATAAAAATTGTTTCTTATTAAAAATTGATAATAAATTTATTGGTTCGAAAAATCAATTTAGTTTAAGACCTTAACCTTATTTTGTTGGAAGTCGAAATTTAGTAGAGAAAAAGGTAAAATTTGCCTTCACTCTTATCACATTTTTTCCGATAGAAGAGACATGGATAGTCGGTTATACACACCAGGTCAAAAGCCTATAAGTGTTTGGAGTTTTGTCTGATGAGCCAGGGGAAAATCCTCATTGTCGATGATAGCGAAAGTAACGCTGCAGTTATGGCGATGCATGCTGAAGCGGAATGGGAAAATCCCATTATTACGGCTTCGACTATCCAAGATGCCATTTCTATATTGAACCAACACAATGATATAGTTACCGTTATTTCGGATTACAATATGGGAGAGGGCACGGGTGGTGACCTCTACGAGTTTATAAAAAAAGACAAACCAGCAATCTCCTTCATTTTAATAGCAGGTGATGATATTGATACCTTTAAGGGGAATCCACTTTTTGCTGACCTTTTTAAAGAAAACCCTCCTGCTTTTATCTCAAAACCTTTTGAAAGAGAGGACTTCTTAGGTCCTATAAAACATTATGCTGGAAATAGGCTTTCTGATGGGAGTTCTCGGTATAAAAAAATTGCGATCGAGCGCTTTCTTATGTTTAACGAAGTCTTAGTCGCCGCTTACATTAAATTAAGTGATACAAAGTTTGTCAAAATCTTAAGAAACGACGACAAATTTCCAGAAGAAACAGTCAGAAAATACATAAAAAAAGGTGTTAAATTTCTTTTTATTGAAAAAACGGAATATCAAAAGTTTTTAAAGTCAGCGAGTAAGAAAATTTTAAGCAAGCTTTCAAACAAAAAAGTTGGTATTAAGGAAAAACTAGAGTTTCAAGTCCACTCAGTTGACAGTATTCATAGAGGACTTAGAGATTTAGGCATGAGTGAAATAGCGGTCACTCTCGCTGATAAATCAATGGACACAACTGTAAACTCTATTAAAAAGAATAAAAGTATTTCAGGCCTTATAAGCAAGCTTCTTTTAAGAAAAAATTATATTTATCAACTGAGCATGCTGACAAATTACCTAAGTGTGGCCATCGCAGAAAAAACTGACTACGGTTCACCTTCAAGTTATAAAAAACTGACCATGAGTGCACTTTTACAAGACCTTTCCCTTGAGAATGAGAACCTTGCAAAAATTGTTGACTTAAATGGTGAAGCTTTTCAAAAGCTTAAACCAGACCAAAAGAAACTTGTTGAAAATCATCCTCATAAGACCATCGAACTCCTTGAAAAAGTTGATGACTTTGCTGCGGACTCTCGAACAATTATTATGGAACATCATGAGAGACCTTCGGGAAAAGGCTTTCCAAGAGGTATTAATCATTTAAAGATTGCCCCCTTATCCTGCGTTTTCATTATTGCTCATCATTTTGCCCACAGGCTCTTAACAGAGCCGATGACCTCAGAGACTCTCCAAAGTATTAATATTGAGCTAAAAGAACATTTTGGGAAAGGAAACTTCAGAAAGGCCTACCAGGGTTTTGTTAAGTCTTTTAAAGGTGGTAAATAAACCCCCTACCCAATATTTATTTTAATAAGCCTAGAGAAATCAGGGGCAAAGCTCTTTTATGTAATTTAAGTGGTGTACAGCTTCGTCACTTTTAGCACTCACCCCTTTAGAAAGGCTCAAACAAGGCCTTGTCACTGTGTGGCTTCCCAATAATTCCTTTAAAGACTTGAGTCCTTTATTAAATGTCTCAATGATTTCTTTGTTTCCCTCTTTCGTTTTATTTAAGATAAGGTGGAGTTTATAATAATGAATAGGTTTTTTATGAAACGACAAAAGGTTTGCACTAATTGGGTCTTTTTCACCTATCTTTTTTAAATAATACTTAGCTATCGTTGGCTCTACCGGAAAAAGGTCAATGCTTCCCTTAATAAGTCTTCTTAAATTTGAAATGATTTCAGCAGTTGGTACAGTTTTTAAAAGCCCTTTTTTTATAATAAGGTCCATTTTAGGGCCGTAACTATAACCCATAGTTGTGCCAATCGTTTTGCCTTTTAAATCCTTAAACTTTTTCCAATTAAAGGCCTCTTTCTTTCTGTGGAAGAAAACAACAATCTGCTCAAGAACAACATCACTAAAGAGGAATTCCTCCTCCCTTTTTTTAGTTTTGCTCCACAAAAGAGAACCATGAAAGGTTTTGCCTTTTTTTGCCTCGATGAGACTCAGGCTCCAAGGAAGAAAATCGACTTCTATTTCCTGTCCAGCTTTTTTGAACGCCTCTTTCACAAGATAAATTGAAATGCCTTGGCTTTTTTGAAAAGCTGAGGCGTAGGGCGGGTACTCCCCAACAACAAAATAGAGCTTCTTTTTAGGTGCTGAAGCTCCTCCATTTTGCGAAGCAGGTCCAACATTATTATCCATATCCATCTGAGAGCGAACAGCTGTAGAACATAAAAAAGAGAAAAAGAGCAGAAAAAGGAAGCTAAATTGAATCATAAATTTCCCTCCTTTCTTATTTTTTTCTAAAAGGTTACACAAGTCTAGTTCTTATTTTTTGGAATAAATTCGAATTTATGACTTCCAGGAAAAGGAAAAATCCAGACTGTGACCAATTCTTTTTGAAAAGTTTTTAATGGATTTTATCGCAGCTTCCTTTTTTAATTTGGCCGGAATAAGGACTGCGAAACGTGACTCAACAGAAAGGTCTTCCTGAACCACTGAATTGAGGTTAAAAGAAGGGATCGGAAAAATAACTTTTGCCATTTTTTTGTTCACTTTATCTAAAAAGAGTGACAACTCAGCAAAGTTTTGAATGAAAGTATCAGAACAGTGAAAAGACCAATTTGCTGCAGGAAGAAAATCAATATAATGAATCAGCTGATAATTAAGCTGAATCCAAAAGTTCTCCGCATCTATTGTCATAGGTTTGTTATCAATAACCCTGTGGAATGAAACGCTTTGTAACCGCTCTAAGCGGGGAAGATTGTTCAATAATGTTCCTAAAAAGTCGGGCAAATAGAGAAGCCTCAAAAATGATGGAAAGGATTCTATATGGAGCATTTCCTTTTCGCTCACGAGCTTTTGTAACATGGGGATTTTTTCTTTAGGC
Organism: Halobacteriovoraceae bacterium; assembly: GCA_002715375.1. Lineage (GTDB taxonomy): Bacteria > Bdellovibrionota > Bacteriovoracia > Bacteriovoracales > Bacteriovoracaceae > UBA7317. The sequence continues at coordinate 24,534 of PAZA01000018.1, read as the reverse complement.
ATGGCCCAAGTATTGGTCCCAGTTCCCAAAATAGAGTGTAAAAGCATGACAAGAGGTGGCTGTTCGGGAAAGTGAACTGCTGAATATTCGTAACAAAATAAAAGATGCTCTAAAAAACTTCCATCAGCGTGTTCAGAGCTAAAATCACACTCATCGTGTAGAAATTGAATAAGGTTCTCTTTAACTTTGGGTATACTCGCCTCTTTTATAACCTTTTGAAAATCTTTTTCAATAACAGAAGAAGCTTTTTCATTCCAATAAACATCCTTAGCAATTTTTGATTGAATTAAAGCACGGGAGAGCTTTCCTTCCAACGTCGAAAATATAGTTTTATTGAGATTAAACCTCTCCATAGGCTTGATATAAACTCTACCTGCATGATCGGTCGCCTTTCCCCAAGCAATGGCAGCTTTCCTTTGGTAGTTATGACTTAAACCCAATAAATCAGATGGTTGATTATCCTCAACCTTTTTAGAACCGCTTCCCACGATACTCTTCCCCATTTTGCATTTTTGTAACTATAACACCAACAATAAAACTAGAAAAGGTCATTGTAGAGATCCCATTTAATTAAAATCGACATTGAGATGACCTTAGATTAATCTTAAAATTAAAAAAAATTAAAAAGCTTGGGGACAAAAATGAATCCTAAAAAGCTCTTCCTCCCATTCTTACTCTTCATTTTTCTGAGTTTATCCAATATCACATATTCAAAGGCGGCAAATGGCTTTATAGACCTCAAGAGTCTTGACTTCTCTAAAAAGGAGTTCGTTGCATTAAAGGACGGATGGACTTTTTACTGGCAAAGACTTTTATCTCCAGAAGATTTAAAAAATAAACAATTATTGAAATCAGGCACTCCTTTTAAAGCCCCGGGCCATTGGACAGACAAAATAAATGGTTCTTTACCAAGCTTTGGTTACGGAACATTTCTACTCCAAGTAAAAGGTGCTCCGAAAGCAACCGATTTAACCCTCACTTTAAAAGATATATCTTCATCGTTTCAGATTTTTATTGTTCAAGAAGGTAAAGCGAGCTCACTTGGAGGAAAAGGAAAAGCTGGACCAACAAAAAAAGACTCGATTCCTGAATACGGACAATTCGTTAGTCATTTTCAGGTTAAGGACTCTTCGTTCGCCATTCTTATTCACTTGGCCAATTTTCACCACAAGAAAGGTGGTCTCAATAAATTACCCAAGCTAGGGCTTAAGAAAAATGCTCAAGACCAACTTAAAACTGAAAACTATCAATTTTTCTTTTTTCTTTTTCTCTTTCTCATTATTTGTGTGAACCATTTTATCATCTTTTTTCAAAGAAGAGAGGACAAAGAAAGCTTTTGGTTTGCTGTCTTTTGCTTTCTTTTAATGATAAGGACTTTATCTTTAGAGTCTCACTTTGAATCAATCTTTTTCTCGGCACCAAGCCCCCTCGCCTTTAACGTCAATTACAAAATCAGATACATGACGTTTATTTTGTCAGCGCCCATTTTTATTAATTTTTTAAAATATCTTTTTACAAATCATATTCATGACCTGGTCCTAAAATGGCTTTGGCGTACAACTCTTATAGGTGTCTTAATTATCCTCTTAACTCCTGTTTATATTTTTACTGAAATTCAAGACTTCTTTCAAATTGTTCTTATTTTATCCGTTATTTACCTCATTGTTCAAATCACCAGGGCCACTATTCAAAAAACGCCCTTTGCCAGGATCTGCCTCCTAGGCATCTCTCTCTTAGGGATTGGAGTTATTTGGGATATCATTGTGGCGAGAAATGACCTCTCACATTTTACAACAAGCATTTTTATTTTTATTCAAAGCTATATTATTTCCAAGAAATTCTCACTGGCCTTTGGCTTAGCTGAAAAACTCAATATTGAACTTGAAGAAAAGGTCAAAGAAAGGACAAAAGAAATATCAACGCTTTTAAATAATTTGGAGACCTCGATTTTTTCTGTAAAAAAAGACTTAAAAGTGATGCCCCCTTTTTCTCAATACTCTCATACACTTTTCAAAAGAGATATCGAAGGGTTAAACGTCTTTGATTTTCTTTTTATTCCCATAGAAAAAGGGAGCCGTAGATATAAGGAAATGTCTAGATGCTTTGAATCAGTTTTTGGAGATGATGAACTGAACTACTCTTTTGTCGAGGCCAATTTTCTTCAAAATATTGTGTTAAGTGATAGTGAAAGACCTGAAGGACGATCCTTAAAAATTTCTTATACTCCCCTCTATGATCAAAATGGCCTTGTCGAAAGACTTATGTTTATTGTTGAAGACATTACAGAATTTGAAAAATTTTACTCTGAAGCCAAAAATGATCAATTAAGTTATAACTTTATTAAAGAAGTTTTAACGATTGAAAATAAAAAAGATCTAGTGAGCGCTTTAAGTGCCTCTATTCAATCCGGTATTGAGTCCCTTTCAGACCTCCTCACCGAAAAAAAGGATGGTGTTGAAAATGATTACTTTTTAAAAAGTTATAAAAGTACAATTGAAAAAATTATAAAAGATGTGAAATTGATGCCTCTTTTAAATGAAAGGATCCACATTAAAACGGCAGACTTCGATTACACCTCTCTTTTAGGAGAAGAGGAGTATGGACAAAAGAAACTTGAAGACAACTTAAATTATCAGATTGAAGTCGCAGACAAAATTAATGATATCGTCGAATATCTTATCGTTTATGGAAATGTTGTCAAACTCTTCTATCCAGTCAAATTTGAAATGCCCCTTAACGAAATCATTAAAGATAAAATCCTCAACTTAAATGCACTTTTGACTTCTATCTTTGAAAAAAAATTCCAAGTAGAAGACACAGAAAAAATAAATAAGGACGTTCTTGCAAAAATTGCTCAACAAGCAAAGAAAGAGCAAGGTTTTGACCAATTTATTGCCCTTATTCAACAAAAAACAAAATTCATTTCACTCCTCTTAAAGGCCAACGAAAAAGATGAAGCCGCTAAGACATTTTCAACACTTGCTAACCTCTTTAAGCAAATGCCCCCACAAGAAAAGTTAAACGAAACTGACTTAAACCAAAAATTAGTCATACCTTTTAAAGATTTTAAAAAAGTTCATTTAGACTTAACCAACTTGTCTTAAATTTTTCCAACCTTTAAATAGATGTTTTTTCCTCGATTAGGGGCTATAATCACAGTATGAAAATCCTAATAAAAACCCAAATTGATAGAGATTATAACTTTGTCTTTTCAAAATTTGATGAGGACCTTTTTAGGTTCCTAAAGCCTCCTCTTCTTAACCTGGAAGTTCAACGCTTTGATGGCTGTAAAAAGGGAGACGAAATCCACCTTGCTATAGGCTTTGGACCTATATCTATGAAGTGGGTCAGTCATATCACTGAAAACTCTGAGGGTGACGATGAAAACCTTTTCGTTGACGAGGGTCATATTCTTCCTCCCCCTCTTACCTATTGGAAACATATTCATCGTGTCAAAAGAATCGATGAAAACCTTACAGAAATTCAGGATGATATAGAGTTTTCTTCTGGAAATGCGGTCCTTGACCGTGCCATTTACCCGATGCTCTATTTTCAATTCTTTCTTAGAAAGCCTGCCTATAAAAAGTTTTTTAAGTCTTTATAAAACCTATAGCACTTTCAAGCTGCGTTCCAAAAAAAGCAAAGCACTCAATGCATTAATTTCCTAGACCCACGATACACAGTCCCTATCGTTTGTACAACCTCTTGTGGTAAGAGGTTGTACAAAAATTATCTAGTAGAAAGAAGATCCTTTATAGGTGAGGGAATTTCATGACATCGCTACAAACTGTAAATGAGCTCCAAAAACAACTTGATTCTGTTTTGAAGTTTCCCGACCAAAACCCCAACCCAGTTCTTAAAATTGATTTGAGTGGAAAACTTCTTTATAGCAATACAGCTGGAAAAAAAATTACGAGCTCTTGGGGCATAGACTTAGAGGAACGAGTTCCAGAGGCGGTTATTGACCACTCCAAGAAGGAATTGACAGGGCCACTTGAACTCGTTTGTGGAAACAAAACATTTTCTTTTCATATTGTTCCTGTTCCTGAACTTCACTTTATTTGTATCTATGGAACAGATATTACAGCGATGAAGGCGATAACTAAGTTTCCAGATCAAAACCCCAACCCAGTTCTTAAAATAGATAACGAGGGACGACTTCTTTATTTTAATCAAGCTGCTTCTTCCATTCAAAGGGCCTGGGGTGTTCAAATTGGAGAACAGGTTCCAACCCTCATCTTGAAGACCTCCCATCAAATTGTAAATAAACCAACAAATGAACCTCTCGAACTTGAGATTAAAAATAAAACCTATAACTTGCACATTGTTCCCGTACCGGAGTTTGGTTTTATTAATATCTATGGGACAGATATCACGGCTGCCAAAGACAACCAAACCATCCTCCTTAAACTGACAAAATACTTTTCTCCTCAGGTTTATGAATCCATCTTTTCAGGAGATCTTGAAGTTAAAATTCAAACAAAAAGAAAACGCCTTACGGTTTTCTTTTCTGACATAAAAGGGTTTAGCGAAATAACTGAGAGGCTTGAACCTGAAATTCTTACGGAAATTATCACTGATTATTTGACCGCCATGACCAATATTGCGGTCAAGTATGGTGGTACAGTAGATAAATATATTGGAGACGCCATAATGGTATTTTTTGGAGACCCAAAAACAAAGGGTCCCAAGGACGATGCCATCGCTTGCGTTGAAATGGCCTTAGAAATGAACAGGAAACTTTCTGAGATCAGAAAAACCTGGCAGGCAAAAGGCATTTCACAACCTCTCGACATAAGAATTGGCGTCCACACTGATACATGCACTGTGGGTAACTTTGGATCTCATGACCGGCTCGACTATACAACCATTGGAAATGGAGTCAATTTAGCTTCAAGACTTGAATCCAATGCAAAGGCCAATCAAATTCTAATTTCAGAGGACACTTATTTATTAATACGAGACGTTATCGCATGTGAGAAGTTGGAAAAAATTAATGTTAAAAATATTAAGCACCCCATTCAAACTTATGAGGTTAAAGGAAAAGTCGGTGAAGCGGCTAAACAAATAGACGAAAGTGACGATGGCTTTTCACTATATATGGACCCTAATGTCCTCAAAAATGTAAAACAAAAAAAGGCCATGTTAGAAGAAGCATTAAATCTATTAAATGGACTGGACAAGGACCATGCACAAATTTAATCATCGTAAATGCTCTTTTCTTCGTAAAAAGTATCCGGTGCTTTTGTAGAATTATCTACGAGATCAACCACAATTATAATACTACAAGTATATAATAGAGTTCCTATTAACAAAATTCCCATACCTTTCCCCCATGCTACAGAGATAAATATTTCTATAGAAATTATATTCCATAAACAAAAGAGTTTAAAAAAGATTTGTAAAACCAATGACTTAAGTAATATCTCAAAAAATATATTATGAATAAATTGCCAAAAATAAGAGGCTAAAATGTGGAAAGACCAAGAAAATGATTAAGGAACTAAAGTGTGAAGCCTAATAAAATATTATACTTTAAAAGAATCTTCTCAAGGTCTTTTTGATTAAGACCTAATACATTAGATATACCTTCTATATAAGATTCCCATTCTTTATGCTTAATTATATTAGAGTTTTTCATGCTAATAATTTCAACAATCAAATCGAGGGTTAGTAACCTCTCCTGTAACTCTAAATTTTGGAAATGCAGCTCAGAATAAACGCCAGCAAAAGCACTTAAGTCACAATCCTCTTTATCTTTAGAAAAAATAATTATGCTTATTAAAAAGTTTTCTAAATAATGGATAATCGATGGGAGCTGAACAATATTTTTTGTATGATCCATACAATAACTAAAAATTTCATAGTTTTTCTTTGTTCTAAACTTATCTACCTTTATATTTTGTTCGTACTTTCTTAAGGGAAGGTTTCCAACTTTTTTCTTGAACTCATATGAAAAAGTGCTCAAATTGTCCAAGTAAAAAGTAGGCCCTGATTCACCTGGTGATTTTTCATAAGCGGCTTTGTTTTTAACTTGATAGTCCAATTGATAATTTTCCGGGATTAAATATAAAAAGCAGAAATCAACGATTTCTCTATCGATCTCCTTAACATCACGATTGATCTTGAAAAAGAAAACGTAGCCAATAGTCAGGTAAAAATAATTAATTTTATCCTTGAGGTCCTTCTTTAAAAACATCACCTCAAAGATTTTTTTAATTATTTCCTTTCCTGTCTTAAAACCTCTTGGGTAATTGAAAATACAATCAATAAGCATAAGATAAGCAAATATCTTCTTTGAAACCTCTTCCGGATCTTGCCCTTTTTCAGGATCCTTTAGTGGAAAAACGGCTTTGCAGTAATCTACAATAAAATTTCCCTCACTTTCTTTGGAAAAATGGCCATCAGAGATAGAAATTTCAAAAAGTAAAAAAAGAAGGAGGTATTTTTCTTCAATTGTGGAATCCTTAATCTCCTCGAAAAGTTCCTCTATCATCTCATCATTTTTTAGATTCTTCCCCTCTTTTATGTATTCAGCATCCTCTATATTCAGTTCAATTCCGAACCGTTTTAAGATTTGACCAAAAGCTTCCACTTCAGGGGGAGGAAGTCTTCCGTCAGATAAACACTGCCTCCACAATGGTTTTATGATACTTTTCAAAAAGTCTTTTTTTATAAAAGCAGGCTTCGATCCTGCAGGAAAAGCTATATTGGATTTCATGAATTTTTTAAAAGGATAATAGATATCTACTTCAAAACTAGTTTCTTTTATTAAATAGTGCACTTCCGAGAAGTTTATATCTTTAAAATACTTTTTTTCAGATGCCTTCAGATAGGTCAAAAGAACGACAGCATTTTTTTTGATATCTTGGTTTATTTCTTTAAATTCGTAAAATCCATGAAGGCTTTGGTTTAAGATATTTCTTTTATTTTGAATTTTTGATTTTTTCAAGTAGCTTATAACTGGCCGGTAGTCTACACTTTTGTCGTTTTTAATGCTTGATGTATTAAAAACCAAATAGGATAAAAAGTGAAAGATATAGTCTTCAATCTCGTCATAAAATGTCTTTTCATAATTCATATTTTCCAATATTTCAGGTTTTTCAAAGACATTAATTAATTGATTGTTAAATTCATTCTTCCATTTTTCTTGTTTTAAAGCCGCCTCTTCTACCTTATTAACTTTCTTATATTCTTCATAAATTAATTCGGTCGCTTCTGAAGAATATCTTTTGGATTTTTTTACTCCCTTATCCTTTAAATAATCTGAATGAAAAGATCTTATTACTTGAAAAATTTTGGTCGCGTTCTTGTGAAAATCGTCTGTGTTTCTTTTCAAATCAGGCAAAAAAATCATATCAATATTTTTTAAAGTATTTTCCGAAAAAAAATAAAATAGTTTATCAGAGGTGGGATCAACTTCAAATAAGTTATCAGCAATGGTCGGTAAATAAAAAACATAAGGATAAGGTAAAATTTCTTTTTTAACTATTTCCTTCAGAACAAGGTCTTTATTATGGCCATGAACGGTTACGATACTTTTTAGTTCTTTATTTAAAAATTCATCACACGAACTAAAATTATCTTTTTTATTTGAAATGAAATCAGATATCTTTTTCTGGGTTTTTGAATTAAATCCAACCAAGTCAAAAAACTTAATAATAGAAACTTTATTCAAACTCTGATTATTAAACTTCACGGTTTTCCTTTTTGGTTGATGTAACATAATCGGCTACTTAGCTCTAAAACTTCAACCAGAGCATAATTCTTATTTATAAAAAAAGATAAAAAAAGTTGTTTTCCAAAAGGTACCAATTATTAATAATTTCCGCTCTATAGATTAAGATATCTACACAAAAAATTGGCATTCATCACACCATAGAAAAATTTTTCGATGGCTTAACCTATTGTATTTATGTCCTTTACAAAAGTTTAAAGAGATTCAAGTTAAAATGATTCTATAAAAACCTAAGTATAAAGAATATTTCTTCTATAGGGGAGGCTCAAAATTAAGACACATTCTAATATAAAAAAGCTAATTTTTTCAAATTCCCTACTGTACTTATTCCTCCTCCAATCCTTTTTATTGATCAGCTGTAAGGAAGTTGATGAGGCAGAAGAAGCCATTGGAATCATTAATGGTAGCGATAAAGTAGATGGTGGTTGGTCTTCCTGGGGTCAATTCAGTTCTTGTGATCCAATAAAAGGAATAAGAAAAAAAAGGAGATTTTGTAATAATCCAACTCCAAGGAATGGTGGAAGCCAGTGCGTAGGTGCTTCACAAAAAATAGAAAAATGTAAAGTTCATGGAGGCTGGTCACCATGGCTTACCTTATACTCGTGCAACTCTAAAACCGGTTCAAAATTAAAAGTAAGAAGGTGTAATAGCCCTAAGCCATTAAATGGTGGGAAAAAATGCCGCGGCAGTCAGGTCCTCTCAGAAAAATGTAAAGTGCATGGCGGATGGTCTCCATGGGAGGAATTTGGTTTATGTAATCCAAAAACTGGAACAAAAACAAAAAAGAGGTCCTGTAACAATCCAACACCACTAAATGGTGGAAATAAATGTAGTGGATCATCACAAATTATAGACAAATGTAAAGTAAACGGTGGGTGGTCATCATGGAGTCCTTTTACTTCTTGTAATACGAAAACCGGAACAAGAAAAAAAACAAGGTCCTGTAATAATCCAGCGCCATTAAACGGTGGAGCTAATTGCAGTGGCGCTTCTCAAATTACAGAGAAATGTAAAATTGATGGAGGATGGTCTTCATGGGGACAATTTGGCTCATGTAACTTAAAAACCGGAACAAAAACAAAGACAAGATATTGTAACAACCCTTCACCACTAAATGGGGGCAAACAATGTATTGGGAGTTCTCAGACAACTCAAAAGTGTACAGTCCATGGAGGATGGTCTCCTTGGAGTGAGTTTAGTTCATGTAATCCAAAAACTGGAACAAAAACAAAATCGCGATCTTGCAATAATCCAGTACCTAGGAACGGAGGTAAAAAGTGTAACGGCTTTTCTTATTTTATAGAGACCTGCCGTGTGGATGGAGGGTGGACTCCCTGGACCGAATTTGGCTCATGTAATCCAAAAACTGGAACAAGACAAAAATCAAGATCATGCAGTAACCCAGCTCCATTAAATGGTGGTAAAAAATGTGAAGGCAACTCTTTCTTATTAGAAAGATGTCGTGTGGATGGAGGCTGGACAGATTGGACAAATTTCAGTTCATGTGACTCAAAATCTGGAACAAAGAAAAAAACAAGATTTTGCTCAAATCCCTCTCCATTAAATGGAGGTAAAATATGTGAAGGCAAAAGTGAAGTTTTAGAAACCTGCGCTGAATCTCAACTCGGTTCAGAAAATTTAAATCTTTTGATTGAAAAAATAGCAGAAGAAGACCGTTTTAACCCGGGCTTTCTAAAAACCAATTCATACTTTATCCACAACACAAATGGGAAATTTGTTGAAATAGACTATGCCAACCCGGAAAGTAGTCCTTATTTTTCTGCTGTTGACTTACCTTCTAACTTAGAGATGAAAATAAGCAGTAAAGCCTACCAATCTGGAACAGAAAAGTATTCAAAAGAAAAGACATTTCATGTTCAATTTATAAACACAAGTGACGTAGATTTTAGAGAAGAAAAAATTGTTAGGCTCATTATTAAAAAAGAAACTTTTATTAATAAAGTGAGCGCCGACAAAGAAGTGGTTTTTCGGCTTAAGTTTAGCGATTTTAGGGGCGATCCTCTCAGCAAATATCAATGGTCCTTAAAAAATACTGGCCAAAACAATTTTTCCAAAAAAAGAGGAACTAAAGGTTTTGATATCAATTTATCAAAAGCGCCTCAAATTCTAAATGAGAGCGTGGTAAATGTTTTAGTAAGTGACACCGGAACACAACTGGCCCATGAAGATTTATTGGAAAATATGAACCCTGAAACCTCAAAAAACTACTCTACAGGGAATAAAGACAATGGCTATATAGGTGATCCAACGAACAAAAGTAGTTCGTCCCATGGGACCTCAGTGGCCGGAATAATTGGTGCTGTGGATAATAATGGAATTGGAATTACAGGGATTGCCTCTTCAAAAACAGATAATGGTGTACAAATTTCTGCAAATAATTTTTTAGAGTCCAGTCAAAGTTTTTCCATCATACTTGATCAAATAAACCCAAACAATACTTATGATGTGTTTAATTACTCTTATGGTTATTATCAATACGTTTACAAGGAGGAGAGCTTTCTTATTTATGAAGAACTTAAAAAAGGTTTTTTAGAAGGCCGTCATGGTAAAGGAAGTCTTTATATAAAAGCTTCTGGTAATGAGGATTATTATAACCGTTACCGTAGCTATGTTGGGAACGCTAATATGGAAGGCCTTAACAATCACCCTTTTTATATCGTGACCGGCGGCTACAACAGTAACGGTACAAAGTCTTCTTACTCAAGCCCAGGTTCTTCTTTGTGGATTTCCGCACCAAGTGGTGAGTTCGGAATCAATACGCCAGGTATTATGACCACAAAAAAAGAAGGGTGTCATTATTGGGGTGGTCGGTACAGAAATGGTATTCCTTATAACGAATTTGAAAAAGAAGACCATTTAGAAAATGCCGATTGCAAATACACATCTACTTTTAATGGTACGAGCGCAGCCGCGCCTCATGTTTCAGGAATCGTTGCAATCATGCTAAAGGCCAATCCGGATTTAACATCAAGAGATATTAAACATATTTTGGCATTAACAGCTGACCCTAAAATGATGAAGGATATTTCAAAAGATCCGATGACTCAATCCGAGCTTTATTTTGATGGAAACCTAATACCCTATGATTATGGAACAAGGGAAAACTCAGCAGGATTTTACTTTGATAACCATTACGGGTTTGGAATGATTAATGCTGAAAAAGCTATAAGTTTGGCCAAAACTTATAGGGCAAATTCTTTTAGTGAATTTGAATCTTTTAGTACAAGAATGGGTTCTCACCTGTTAGAAAAAACAGCTTTTCAATCCTTAAATATAGAGGTGGAAAAAGATTTATTTATAGAGGGAGTTCACGTCTCTTTTAAAATAGAGAAAAGTGATTTCAACAAGTCCGACTTTGAAATTGAGCTTTGCGATCAAAATGACCTTTGCTCAAAGTTATTTAACAGACACTCCAGAATAAGAATATATGATCAGGAAAAAATAAAACTAGGAACAAATCTCTTTTATAGCACGAAATCTTCGGGTAATTGGAAAGTCATTTTTAGGCAGTACGGCACTCAAAAAGCCTCCTTCAAAGATATCCAATTAAATTTTTATGGCCATGAATCTAGAATTGAAGAATCACAAAGTTACATTGGTCTTTCACATGTTTGTCCTGAAGGTAAGTATCAATCTGTAACAACTTTAGGTGATCTTGAGTGTAAGCCTATTCCATTAGGAACTAAGATTAACACTGATGAAGCAAAGAAGGTTAAAGCCTACTCTTGTAATAATGTAACTGATATAACCGGAGATTTATACTTTGCTGATTACTCAGATGCAGATCCTAAAACGGCCTGTACTGGGGACAAGGTTAACTGGATTTATCATCAAGATGGAGATAACTTCTTAGAGTGTGTTTCCGAATCTAAGTATCAAGACTTGAATGGTACTTGGAAAGTTATGATTGAAGAAAAGTTAAAAAGTTGTCCAGGGTCTTCAAGTGACACCGGTGAAACAACAACTTACGTAGGTCTTTCCCATGTTTGTTCTGAAGGTAAGTATCAAAGTGTAGATTCTTTAGGAATAACTTCTTGTAAGGATATTCCTTCAGGGTCTAAGATTAATACTGATGAAGCAGCCAGTATTAAGGTTTATTCTTGCTCAGATGTGACTTCATTATCTGGAACTTACTATAGGGCAGATTATACAACGATTACTGATCCTAAGACGTATTGTTCTAGTGGTGAGGTAATTTATGCTAAAAATGAAATCGGAATGGATTTCTTAGAGTGTATTTCAGAAAATGCAGAGCAAGATCTAAGTGGTGATTGGTCTACGGCAATTGAAAGAAAACTTAAAGCATGTCCAGAGTCTTCTACCACAGGTGAAACAACAACTTACGTAGGTCTTTCCCATGTTTGTCCAGAAGGTAAGTATCAAAGCGTAGATGACTTCGGTACATATTCTTGTGAGTCAATACCAACAGGGACGAGTGTTAATACAGACGAAACTAGCAAAATTAAGGTTTATTCATGTTCAGAGTTGAGTGCATTATCTGGAACTTATTATCAGGCGGATTATAGTTTAATTGCTGATCCTAAAGCATTATGTGGGAGTGGAGAGGTCCTTTGGGCTACGAATAAATATGGAATGGATTTCTTAGAATGTGTTTCTGAAGGTAAAGAGCAAGATCTTAATGGATTATGGTTTACTAATATTGAAAGAAAGCTAAAGGCATGTCCTAGCTATTCAAGTGACTCTGGTTCGTCATCAACAGGTAAAAGTGACTCAGGATCTTCTGATACGAATTCAACGAATATTGGCACAAGCGATGATTTAACGAATTATTAAAACAATTTTAAGGTTCAATATAATGATAAGAAAAAAAGCGTTAATAAAATAATAGTTATCAAAGGAGAAAGTAATGAATAAGTTTATTTTTTTGTTCTCAAGACTAAGTATTATGGCCTTATTTTTTTTAGTATTAAAATTTTTCCAAATTGAACCAGGCCTTATCATTGAAGAAAGAGACATCAGTAATAATTCTGATTTGAAGAGCAGAACAAATTTTATAAAAGATACCTCTCCTTCGGTATCATCGACCCAAGTTGAACTGCCTGAAAAAGAAAAGAAGACGATACAAATAAACAATTTAGGAAATAAAAGGTTTTTACTATCCAAAAAAGAAAACATGGAAAAAAAGGGTCTTTCGTTGGTCATCGGCAATAAACTTAAAGAAAGAGAATTTAGAGCGGAGAGACGAGCTCGATATGTCGAAAACTTGGCAAAAAGAAGAGTCTATGAAAAAAAGTATAATTATAAAAAAATAAATAACCAAGAATATATTATAACAAATGACCTTGTTGCCGTGAAATCAGAAGGAAAATCCAATTCAAATATCGAGGGCTATGATATTAAGCATATATCCAGAATAAGTGATGATGAGGAATATTTTAAGACTGTCTTTAACCCAAAAAACGGAAACCACTTAATGGTCTTAAATGAAATTGTGGTAAGATTAAAATCTGAAGGTTTTATTGAAGATATTATAGATGAGGGACATTACATTAGCCTTGAGTACTCCAATGAGGAAACTAATACTTACGTCTTAAGTGTTGATAAAAGTCACGATCCGATTGACTACTACGATCTTATAAACAAAAGGTCTGAAGTTGAAATTGCTGAACTTAATTTAAGTAATGGTGGATATAAACCTTTTTAAACTGGATATCTGGATTATATTTTTTTAATAATTTTTATATATTGACTTCAAAAAGGCAAAACTGAGTAACAATTTTAAAAATTTCTCTTTGAAGTAGTAAACCTTTTGTAATACTAGTAACACCCCCTCTCGTTGAAGACTTAAAGATATATTTGTCGTTTATGCTTGTAGTCTTATCATAAGACCGAAACTTTTCTAAATCTGTTCCTAATTCCTCTAACGCTTTTTTATAAAATTTATCAAGATCTTCATCTCTAAAGGAAGATGAATAGGATGTAGGAACTCTTACATAATACCAAGGTATTTCCATCCTTTTAAAAATCCAGGTTACCCTAAAAAATATCTCCAGATAAGAATTATTACTTGGGTGCATATCAAAGGGTATCGTATCATTATGAGGAAGAAGATAATTGTGAATAATAGTACTTATATCATCAACCATCAGTTTAAAGTAAGCTTTTTTCTGAGTACCTATAAAGGAATCAGAAAAACGACATCTAACCAGACTTTTTAAGAGTTGATAAGCGTTCTGTTCCGTGGTTATTTTTGTTTTTTGTAGATTTGAAAGGAGATTTTTGGTTGATTTGACCTGATAAAAGACATCCTTTAAACAGTCTTCAAGATAATTATAGGATTCCTCTTCATTGTTGCGGCCCTGATCGAAATGGAGAAATTGTAAGTTTAATTTTTTCCTATTTAGTCTGTTTAGACCTGTATCCATTTCAATAATAAAATTATTTTCTTCAATAAAAACTTCATCAAAAATTATTATCGGAAAAATAAGGATAGGCAGGTTTTTTTTTGAAGAATAATCTTCTTTTTTGTAGGAAATGGCCATCCCTATTCTCAAAGAGAACTCTTTTAGATAAAGCTCCTTATATTTTGAGTAATAATATATAATTCTATGATGCTTATCCTCCTTAACAAAAAGTGAACTAAAGTTATAGGGGGCTACTTTTTCAATCAGGTCATTAAGACCTTCCTGAATATCCTGTTTTCCAACTCCTTTTACTTTTTTAGGGTTTTTACCTGAGTTATTCTTTTTTTCTTTTTTTCCACCGTCGTACCAATCAAATGACATAATTTAACCTTGTAAAAAAGTCGGATCTTTTATCTTTTTTTTAATCTATGCCCTTTTTACCATTATAGTCTTTAAAGAAAGATTTTGATAATTATTTAGAATAATTTTTCTACAAATGATTTCAAAACCACTCCCCTCAGTTCTTTAAAGTCTCTTTTTTCTTTCCTGCTATTTAAATCTTATTACTTAAAAAAAATCATTTATCTTTTGATATATATTTTTTAAAAAAATAGTAACCTTAAACAACTTTTTTAAACTATGAATCGCCTTATCCACTTTTTAAAACACTTAATGCCCATGGATTGATTTTTTTAAATTTGATAAAATTAAAGAGAAATTAACCAAAGCTAGGTTAAGTCATTGAACGATAACAAACATGACAAAAATAATAAAGAGTTAGAACCTGTTATTGAAGCTTTCGAAAGCAAAAAGTCAGTTTCTAGCTTTAAAAATTTGTTAAACAGAAAGCCAGCTGATGGACGTGAATCCAATATTTTTAGAAGTAAAAAGTTTACCGACTTTGAATGTGAAGGTATTCACCTTGAGGTAAATTTAGAATTCGAGGATTGCGACTTTAATGATTTCCTTTTTGAGAATGTAAAATCATCAAATGATAGAGAAACTAAAAGCATTACTTTTAAAGAATGTAATTTTTATGGCTTCACAATAATTGAAAATATTTCATTTTTAAATAAAATTGTCTTCGACAGATGTATTTTCCTAGGAACTTTTGAAATCGTTAATATTCGAGAAACCAAAGATATTATTTTTAGAGATTGTACCTTTAGAAATAATTTTGAGTTCTTTAGCAAATACGACAATGACCAACTCATAGATAATTTTTCTCTTGGAAAACCAAAGGGCATCAAAGGTAAAAAGATTGCAGGTAAATCAAAGGAGCCTTCCAACGAGCCAATTGACCTTCGAGATACAAGAATACTAATTGAAGAATGTGTCTTTAAAAATTTTCTTAATTTTAAAGGGCATTTCCACCTTAAATCACTAAGGTTAGTAGACTCCAAATTTCATGGTAAAGTGAAATTTCATGGTACATTGAGGCATTCCAAAACCGGTCTTACTTCTGACGTTTTTATAATTGAAGGCTCAAATTTTAAAGACAAGCTTGAACTTTTCTCTTTATTAGACTACGACTTTGTTGTCTTGAAAGATAGCGATTTTTCTGATGATGTATTATTTAACACCTTATTTGATATTGAAAGATTTAAAATTATCAATTGCACTTTCTTGGATACCTTTAAACTTTTGGAAACAATCAATGTTGTTTCCCTTCTCATAAAAGAATCCAGATTTAAAGATGACCTTAAATTTTATAATGTAAATATGAATAGACTTCTTGTTGAAGATTCTCTTTTTAAAAATGATCTTATTTTAGGAAAAAGCAAAAAGATTTTAGATGACCATAAGGGAGATGATGAAGATCAGAAGATCAATAAAGTTTCCATTAGAGGAACCAGGATTTCAAAGTATTGTGATATCAAAAAGTGTAACTCTCTCGAGATTTTAAACTTTTCTCAAATCAATAATATCCATATTCAGTGCAAACCAAGAGATTTTGTTCAATCGGATAAAAAAGATCCCTTCATTCCTAACCACAAAGTCAGAATCGATGAATACTGTGTTTTTGCAAATAAAGCCGAAATATTTTTAAATCGAAACTGTGATCTTCAAATCAACCACTCCAGGTTTAAAGATTTGGAAATTGAGGCTGATGGATCAATTGTCCATATTTCAAATGTCACAGCAGAAAATTTAATATTTTTTGAAAGACCTGAAATCAGTTGTAATGACTATCAGGAAACAATTCACTTAGAAGAAAGTCTTATCAATAATAACTTAAAATTAAAAAAGCTTTCAACATTACAACTTTTTAAAGCTGTTAAGGTGAAAGCTGAAAACTTTATAATATATAATCTTGAAAAAAACGGGCAGGATAAAAATCATGAGGGAGAGGCGGATATTGCCTCTTATAATATCGATAAATCGCACTTTTTTAAAATCTCCTTACATTCCTTTAAGCACTACAAGGGTATAAAAAATTTCAACGTTTCATGCAGTATTATGGATGTAGATAAAGAGTTCTCAGAAGTGGAGTTTCTAAAATACTTTAGGAAAGCCGACCCCTTTTTTATTCCGTCAGGACTTTTAGAATCATTTTATAAATACTTTCTAGATGAGTCAGAAGAAGATATTGCTGATGAAATATTATATCAACTGAAATACAAACGGTCTGAAGCTCCAAAAACCATCTTAGGAAAAGCTCGTGAGGTTCTTGTTAGGGACTTTTTTGGCTACGGACTTAAAATTAACCGCCTCTTTTCCACTTACCTCTATTTTTTAGTTTTTTTTTCTATTGGGCTTACTTACCTGGGTGGCATTTTAAAAGGGTATCAATTCATTAGCATTTTGGGTCGGGATTATCCTGCCGGGGATATAATAGGAAGCATATTAGGTGGCATCTGGTTAGGCTTGGGAATGTTTTCAGACCTATTTTTTGCAGAAATTACTCCTTTTTGGACTTTTGTGTATCTCGCTCTCAATGTATGTCAACTTCTCCTTATTGCCATCCTTGGTGCCTCTCTTCTTAGAAAACTTATCAGACTTTAATCACCTTTTAACTTATAAGCTATTTTCTAAAAGCTTGAATAAGTCTTGTAACAACTTCTGCACCAAGAGAAGCCGTTTTCCCACCTTCATCAAAATTAGGCGCCATTTCAGCAATATCAAATGAAACAAGCTTTTCTGAGGCAACAAGCTCATCCAATAGATCAATAACGTGAGCAGGCATGATACCAAATGGTGAAGGGGCACTTACACCAGGGGCAACAGAAAAACTAAAAGCATCCAAACAGAGAGTCAGGTAGACTTCCTGACAACTCTCAATAAAAGAAGAAACAACTTGTTCATAAGCCACCGTTCCACTAGACAAAATATCAGTTGCTAAAATGGTCTTTACACCCAGATCCTTAGCCGTTTCAAAAAGAGGTGTCGTATTCGCCGACTCTTGAACACCCAAGCAAAGGTAATGAAAAGGTTGATTTTGCTCCTTTCTTCTTTCAGCAATTTGAAGAAAAGGAGTCCCTGAACTTCCTTTTCCGCCTTCCAGCAAAGGTCTTAAATCATAGTGTGCATCAATATTAATAATCCCCAGAGACTCACAAGACTTGGCTTTTTCAAGCCCTTGATAATGGCCCCAGGAAATTGAATGACCTCCCCCTAAAACAATTGGAAAATGTCCCTTCTTTATAATAAGGGCGACCTTTTCCCCAAGTAGCTTTTGAACACCCTCCAGATCATCCCCTTCACAAATGACATCACCACAATCGTAAAGCTCAACATCACTAAAATTGTGAAAACATTTATTTCGAAGGGCCTTTCTTAAAGCGTGGGGACCCTCTTTAGCTCCAACTCTCCCTTGGTTCCGACGGACCCCCTCATCAGAGCAAAACCCCAAAAGAGCAAAGCTTGTCCTACCTTTAGGTGATTCTGGAAGACCTTCCTTTAAAAGGTCAATAACTTTAACCTTATTAAAGAAACGATCTCCTTTATCTTTTCTACCCGTCCAAAGAGTGGCATCAGTTTTTTGGTAGGACCCCACGGCTTTTCCTTTGAATACATTTTTTTTAAAAGTTTATTAGCCTAAAATGACATTAAATGATTTTCAAAAGGTATGTCAGGTCTTTAAAAAAAGTTTTTTTAAATTCCTAAAATAAACTGAAGAAGAAGCTGCAATGTTTCATCCATCATGGCCCCAACAAGGGCCTTGGCCTTTTCTTGCGCCACAAGACCCTGCCCCACAGATGCTAGGATAATCGTTTCAAGGCTTCGGTTGAGCATTAAAGCTGTTTTTTTAGCAATTAAAGGGGTCACGTGACCTAGACTCCACATTTCTTTTATGATTCCTGCAAGGTCTGCAACATCCTGAAAGTAAGTGTTAAAATAAACAGCAACATCCTTGGTCATCGTTTTACCAGCTTGACCCTTAAAATATTGATTCTCAAGAATCTTCATGATCTCATTTAGAAGATCTTTTGAGTCAATCATTTAACCCTCACCTCACCTTACCTTTATAACATTGCCCACCTCATACTAACACAAAGAGTAATATAATCTTAGTAGTGGTAAAAAATTTAAAAGGGCTGAGTGTTGAGGTCTGCTTAACAAGAGAAGAAATTAAAAAAGCTTTAAAGAGATTAAAAAGAGTTCTTATCAAGAAAAGCTTTCAAAATGTTTCTTTCGTGATCTTTTTTTTCTTTATTCTTTAAAATTGATGCTGGTACTGCCCTCTCCAAACAATCTGAGACTGGGCACGTTTCACAAGTTTTCCCAACTGTTTTTTCCGGAATGGAGGGGTCATCCCAAAACTTCATGACTTCCTTAAGATCATCATCGAGGGCCAGGCCCAAAGTAACCGAAAAAGGATTGCCCTGGAAATCACCCTTTTCCATTTTTTGAGTTGCTAGGGTCACACAAAAATAAACATCGTTTGAACCCACGAGTTTTGATTTTTGAACTTTAAGGGAGCCGTGGTAACCTGTTTCAGGTCGGCATGGTCTTCCTTTATCAATCCATTCTTTAAGAGTGTTTAGAGAGCTCCAACGCCTACAATAATGTTGCCCCATTCTATTCTCATGAGGAAAATGATGATGTGATAAATGAAGCTCATCCGTTACATAAAATAAGTCCTCCTCCCTTACATTACGTTTTTTTGGATTTTTAACCGTTTCAAACCTTAAATAAAACAATTTTTTTATACCAAGAAGTTGGGGAAAAATCTGAGTCATCCGCTGAATAAAAATTTCTGGCAAAAATGGGCCCTCTTCGAGAAACGCCAAAAGCTTTTTTTCAAAAAAAAGTTTTTGTCCCAAAAACTCCCTTAAGTTTTTTTCAAATTGGTCTTTAGGCCAAAGAAGAGCACAAGCAAATGCATAACTCATAAGATCATTTTTTCTTTCAACAAAAGTACCTGTATCATAAGCAAGGTCAACAAAGTTCTCTCTTTTAAAGCCGAGAACCTCTTTTCCCAACTCTTTCGCCAAAAAAAACAGTCTCGAAGGCCTGTCGAGTTCTTCATGAAAAAGGACCTTTGTTTTTTTCCCAGGTAAAATAANAGCATCCCCAGGAGGCCAAACNGGTAGCTTATTTGCCTTNAGTGTCTGAACAGAAATATTGAAATGNTNCTTTAAAAANTCTGTTAAGACCTCTTCATTAAAATNANCTTTATGNNCATTTTGAACTTTTCTNCGAAACTCAAGGGCCTTTTCTTCAACNTCCGGAAAGTGATGTTCNTTAGATTCTCTATATGAACGNAGTGCCAATTTGGAAAATTCCTGCGGTTCCATTTCATAATGCCTTGCCAACCCAACAAACGTTGCAATTAATGAAGCAAACTTTTCAGGTTTATTACTCATAAGATCAAACAAATCACCTCTATTCATCCCAAACGTTTCAAGAGGAAATGTCTTAAAAAAGTCGCTCGATAAAAAGTCTGTGAGAGGGATAATCGATTTATCGACACTTCCCCCCTTTAGATCTTCCAACTTAATTTTTAAACTTTTTGCCAATAAAATAAGCTTATCGACTTTGGGGTACTTCTTACCTT
Organism: Halobacteriovoraceae bacterium; assembly: GCA_002715375.1. Taxonomy (GTDB): domain Bacteria; phylum Bdellovibrionota; class Bacteriovoracia; order Bacteriovoracales; family Bacteriovoracaceae; genus UBA7317. Next base: position 4,409 of record PAZA01000018.1, on the reverse strand, counting down.
TTTCAATCTCATTGAGATAAGAAGATGATAGACCCGATAATTGGCTTAAGGCTTGTAAAGAAAGACCTTTTTCAAAACGTAGTTTTCTTAATTTAAGACCTAATAAAAATTTAAGAAGCTCAGGTGTTTTCACATCAACTCTCTCAAAAGTCTTTCTCTGACCAAAACCCACGGTTAAGTATTTTAAGTGCACTCACTATAAACGTCTAAGCCACTTAATAACAACTAAAAATTTTACAGTTATTTATTAGCGAATTTTCGCTTGACAGTTTTGGGGGTCTTTTTTCATAATAAGTCTAATTCCAAAAAGAAACCTAAGGAGTGAGGGATGATTTCTTTAACATTGGATGATCACAGAGAAATTGGAAATGCAATCTGGATTGAAGATGTGTGGTCTCCAGAAGTCTCTGCCCTTTTCCCCTTAGAACTTCAAAAAATTATTCTAAACTTAAATAACGAATGGCATGACCTAAAAACAGACCTAGAAAAAGAAGATTCTTCTTTGCCCACAACATTTGGACCTACCCAACAAGGTCATTACCTTAAAGTATGCCTTACCGACGACCTAAAGATGAATTACCTCATTGAAAGAAAAAAAAGTGAAGGAAAAGAAGCTCCACTCTGGCTCGGTTTTAATGAAAAAATCCTAGGTGAAAGACCTTCATGGTCTGTCGTATTAAAAGGACTCATTAACCTCAATAAGTTTCTAGAAAAACTTTCCAAAGACAGTAAAGAGAACTCAAAAGAGGCTAAGGAAAACCCCGTTGTTATAGAGCTTCCCTCTTTTACTAAAACAAGATCAGAAATCATGGCCAAGTCAAAACCTGTAACGCTCGGGCTCATCTTAGCGGCCCTATGTTTTTTCAATTTTCATGAAGGAATCGTTGGAAGCAAGAAGTTGCATTTTTCATTGCCCTCATCAAAGGAAACCAACCAGTACACCTGGTGGACGGGACTCTTTTTAAGCTTGGAAAAGCTATTCGGTGGCCCAAATGAGAAAGAGTACAGATATTATTTTTCGAAAGGGGAAGGGTCTTCTTTCTTAAAATTGCTCTAAACTCTGAAGCGGTATCCCAATTACCATTCAGCTTAACTTAGACCAATTTCTTTTAAATTAAACTTCGAAATTTCCAAATGGTGATCAAGCGACTACCCTCCATTTCAAAATTTGGAAGACCCTTCCCTTTTAATCTTTATAGAGTGCATCTACTTTCGCAGCAAAAATGAAATCACTTTCAACAAGTCCATTAATCTTATGAGTCCATACTTCAATATCTAAATGGCCATAACCAACAACTAACTCAGGATGATGCCATTGTTCATCGGCCATCTCTCCAATTTTAACTGCCAAGTCCATTGCCTCTTTAAAATCCTTGAACTTAATCTTTCTTAAAAGTCTCGTATTATTGTGGGTAAGGCTCCATTCAGGAGAGATCTCTTCTTTAAACTTTAAAATCTCATCCTCCGGTAAAGGAGGAACTCCTCCTGAACAAGGAATGCATTTTTTTTCTTTTAACACTTTAAAAACCTTCGATATAAAAGTGAATCAATAAATTGAATTTAAAAATTCTTCAAAATTTGAGGCCACAGGAAAAAGGTTTTCCCCCTCAACTGCTTGGGAAGGGTTATTTACATCACCTCGATCCCAAAAATATATCTTCTCAAAAGACTCGTCTCCCACACCAATAAACAAAACGCCTTCTCCTTCAGTAAGAGCGAAGGGTACAAAACCTTTTGGTATGAAAGCTTTTGTTATTTTTAAAATATAAAAAACATTTTTTTCTTTTTCAACATTAATTCCCAGAAAAAATTCTATTGTAATCCCTTCTCGAATCTTTTCTTCCAAGTCAAATTTTTTGACATCAGGAATACCACCATTTGAGGTTTTTAAAAATTTTTTGTATTCAGTTGGAAATTGAAAACCAAAATCAAACTCATACTTAACAAGGTCATAATCCATCATTGGTTTTCCAAAACCTTTTACAGAAACCATGTGACAACTCCCCCTATAAAACTCTTTTTAAAGCTGCTGACAATTCCTCGATAAATGTTCCAAACCTTTTAGGCCAATCCCTCTTCCAACGGTTTTATAAAAAGAACTTTTCGGCAAATCAGAAAAACTATCCTCTGGCAGTCGGTTTTTATCCCAAATATCGTAAAACCACTGGTTATAACCTGCTGCCAGGCCCAAAGCATAACTCCTTTTATTCATCACAGAGAAAAGAGTTGTTGGCCTAATTTTACTATTGGAAAACCAAGCTGACCCCATAATAAAATAATTCGTTTTTTGACTAAGCCCTGAAAGAATCCATTTCTTATTCAAGCTTTTCTTTAAGTGCTCTTTATACTTTACCCAGTAAGCTCCTTTTTGGTTTTTTAGTTGTGAAAGCTTACTACGAACATCCTGCTTCCAGGGATATTGCCACATCGCCACTTTTTGATTAAGTCCCTTTTTTCCTTTTTTCTGAAAAAGAAAATAAACTAAAGACAATGACTCCTGCTTCAAGGAGCCACCTCTATATTTTCCTGGAATCCCTATTGTCATTTCCGTTTCTACCTTTTCTACACGAATTCCATCTTTAAAAGAAAGAGTATTAGTATAAAGGGCATCTTTTAAATACCTAATCTTCAATTTATTTAAGATATTTTTTAAATCTTTTTTATTTTTATATTTTTTAAATTGCCCTTCAAATGACTCGAATACAGATGAAAAGAAAGGTGATTCTAATATACGCTCTCTTAAAGATGAATAAGATAAATTTCCATTTCTTTCAATTATATCAATTCCTCTTTCAATGAACTTTAAAACTCTTATTGTTTTTTTTCCCTGGACGGTTTCATGTTTAAAAAATTGAGAATTAAAAAGAGCAGGTCCTTCCTTTCCAATTTTATGACCTAACCAAATTTCCTGAGTGGCTTTTATATCCATATAGGATACAAGTTCCTGTGGAACTAACTCCCTAAAAGAGCTCTTTACTTTTAAGATAGGATAAAATAATCCCTTGGCCTCATCTAGCATAATCAAGCCTTCCCCAGTGTAAAGATGAAAGTGAACCGCTTCATGAAAATCATGGGCCCTTAAACCATTTCCACCGTAGACAGATCTGTTACCCCACCGGGTTCCGACCTCCCATGGATGGAAAGCCGTTGCTAATTCTTGAATATCACCAGGTAAAAAATGGACCCCTCCGCAATTCCATCCCTTTTTTTGATACAAATAACTACTAAGCTCAGGGTCAAATTGGCTTGAGGCCCAGGACGAGGCCAAGCTTGTTTCTTTTTCTTTTTTATAAAATGGCCCCTCCTCAACTTTTTCAATGAGTGTGCCAAGGGATGGATAACCCCAATCATAGAGCTTAAGTGCTTTCTCAAAACGCTCATAAAGAGTTAAAGAATTCCATTCATTTTTATTTTTATAATTTTTCCCAGTTAGGAGTTTTTCCTTATTATTTTGTATACTTGTGCTCAGGCCTTGTGTTGGAACTGAGTTTTCAATAACAAAATCAGAGCATAGACCTCCTTTTCCATATAAAAAAATGAAACTAAGAAAACCATAAAATATAATGTTCATTTTTTTCCAATTCAAATTACTGTTCCTTTGTAAATCAGTTTTAATTTTCTTTTTTTCAACCTCTTTCACAAGACAGGCCACCCCATTTTGATGCTTAAATAATGGGTTACCTTTGTATGAAAATAAAAATTAGCTATATCGAGAGGCCTCATGCCTCTAAATGTTCCTTCTTTGATAGGTCCCAAGTTAGCACCAGCTTCCACCAAAACCTTAACAACTTCAAAGTTTCCTATTAAGGAGGCCTTCATTATTGGAGTAAAACCCTGATTATCTCCCAGGCTTAAATCAGCACCCAGGTTAAGAAGTTCTTTAACTAAAAGAGGATCGCTCTTATCAACAGCTCCCAAAAGAGCGGTCATTCCCTCTTTTGTCTTGAAGTTTATATCTGCCCCCAAGCGAATACACTCTTTAATTCCTTTTAGACCCACCTCATTTCCACATTGACTTCCCAAAAGTGAATTATCGAGAGATTTGCCATTAGCATACGCCAAAGCCACTAATCTTTTGCCCCAATAGGAGGCCTTATCAATTTTTGGTTTTTTTATAATTTGGGCAACATCCCTACGGGAGCTTTTTTTCAGGGAAATGCTACAAGAACTCAAAACTAAACTTAAAAGGGTGACCGATACAATGTTTAAAGAAAAGATTTTTGATAAAAGAAACCTCATACTTTTTCCTTTTTTTAAAAAAGATAATTTAAAGAAATTTCGTCTTTATAAAAAAAGTCTTTAGATGAAAGGCCTCAGAAAAACCTTATTTTGAGAAGAGAGGAAAAATTTTCCCCCCTCACCTATGATATTTTCTTTCATTTTTTTGATTAATCAATTAAAGGTGCTTT
>PAZA01000017.1 GCA_002715375.1 Halobacteriovoraceae bacterium | reverse complement strand
TATTTTAATGAATTTATTTGGGGCTCTTTGCAAGGGACTAAAGTAAAGGGGATTTTCGCTGCATCATTGTTTTATTTTGGAAAAAAAGTAAATTTATTAAAGCCCTATGAAGTTTCTGTTCTTGTTGCGATGCTAAAGGGGCCTTATTTTTATCATCCAATTCGCAACACTGACAGGTTAAAAAAGAGGGTTGATTTTATTTTTACAAAACTCAAAAACTTGTCTTTATTCCCAACTGATGAAAGAGGTTGGAGTCAATCTGACTGGAAAAAATGGAGGGATATGTTGGTTGATAGGGAGTCAAGTTATCCATATAAAAGCTTGGAGAGGGCTTCTTTAGATAATGGTAATGACTCCAGTGATTTTGGAGGCTTTGAAAAATATATTTTTTTTAAAAAAGCTCAGACTTTAAGAAGCCGTTTGTTAAAAAAGTTAAAATTTAAAAAAGATATTACAGTCAAAGCAATTATTGGGAAGCCTACTTTAGAAAAAAAGAAAAAACTTTCTTATTACTACTCAAAAAGACAAAGATCCCTAAAAAGCTCTATTGAGGGTGAGTATCATCAGGTTGGAAGCTTGTTAAAACCTATTCTTTATTCTCTTTTTGGAAAAAAAGGATATGGTCTAAGCTATGGTGTTAGTACTGAAAAGGTGACACTCAATTTGAAATCAGGTCTTTGGTCGCCAAAGGATTCTCATAAGGGTTTATCAGTCATTTTAGATTTGGAGCAATCTCTTTTGATGTCTCTTAATAGTCCCGTAATTCGAATGGCTTCTGAGGTTGGTTTTTCTTGGTTGGAAAGTGAGTTAATAAAAATAATTCCACGTTTAAGAACACCGTTAGCAGAGTTTCCAGCACAATTGCTTGGTTCAGTAGAGTTAAGTTTAAAGGAAATATATTCTATTTATGAAAAATTTATAATCGATGAATGCTTAGGGAGAATAGGCAGCGGAAATTCAAAAAGTGTTGTTTCCGTTTTATCTGACCCTAATAGAGGAACTATCCGGAAAAGGTTGGGGCCTTTTTTCAAAAACTTAAGGTATTTTGGAAAAACTGGAACTTCTAATAATGGGCAAGATAATTGGTACCTTTTTTATACAGGCGATGAGTTAGGAGTTATTTGGGTTGGGAATGAGGGCGTGAGAACTGATCAGGATTTGAATCTTTATGGAAGCACTACGTCATATGGTCTCTTTCAGGAGTTTTATCGCTCAAGGGGAAAAGGCTTTTCTGAATTTAATTGCATAAAATAGGGTTCTAGCCTTGCAAAAGGGCAGGTGTGGTTGTATGTTGTGCAAACTCTTTTTGCTTCATCTTAATGGGGTGTCGACAAGTGGTAAGTCAACAGATTTTGATTCTGTCATGCGCAGGTTCGAGTCCTGCCACCCCAGCCACCTTCTTGGTTCTTATTTCATTTAAATTTGGGGGTTAAATGAAACGTATTGTACTTGTATCAGGGACATCTAACCCAAATTTATCTCATCAAATTTCTGAGCATCTAGATGTGGCTTTGGTAGACCCACAAATAGTTAGGTTTGCTAATGGCGAGATCTTTTGTGAGATAGAGAAGAATGTACGTGGAGCAGATGTTTTTGTTATTCAGTCTCTTTGCCCACCTGTTAACGACAATTTAATGGAGTTGTTGATAACTATTGATGCATTGAAAAGGGCTTCAGCATCCTCCATAACAGCCGTGATCCCTCACTACGCTTATGCTCGGCAAGATAGGAAAGTAAGTCCTAGAACGCCTGTTTCAGCTAAGCTTCTAGCAGACCTCATAACAGTTGCTGGTGCAACTAGAGTAATAACAATGGATTTGCATGCAGGGCAAATTCAGGGATTTTTCAATATCCCATTTGATAATATCTATGCTTCACCAATATTACTTAAGTATATAAGAAATGAAATTTTGTCAGACCACACTATTTGTATATCACCAGATAGTGGGGGTGTTGAGAGGGTAAGGCATTACGCTAAAAAGCTTAAGTGTGACCTGGCAATGATTGATAAAAGAAGGACAGGGAAAAACGTTGCTAAGGCGATGAATATTGTGGGTGACGTAGAAGGGAAAGATTGCGTTATTATAGATGACATGATTGATACCGCTGGAACACTTGTAGAAGCTTGTAGGGCCCTTAAGAATGGAGGAGCTTTAAAGGTTTATTGTTGTGCTACTCATCCAGTTTTCTCTGGTCCAGCTCTGAAAAGAATTGCTGAATGTGATGAATTAGAACAAGTTATATGTTCGGATACAATTCCTCTGACTGAGGAAGCTCAAAAGATACAAAAAATTAAAGTCTTATCTACATCTGAGTTACTATCAAAAGCTATACATAGAACTTTTAATAATGACTCAGTTAGCTCTCTTTTCATCTAATGGATTACCTAATTGTTGGCTTAGGAAACCCTGGCTCTGAATATGAAAGAACAAGGCATAATATAGCGTGGAGCGCTTTGGAAAGCGCGCCTTTTTCTTCTGACTTAGCGTGGAGAGAGAAGTACAAAGGTCTCTATGCCTCCTGCAGCTTTAGGAAAGGTAAGGGGCATTTTTTAAAACCTCAAACTTACATGAATTTAAGTGGTGAAAGCGTTCAGCCTTGTGCTGACTTTTTCAAAATTCCTGTTGAAAATATCTTAGTTGTTCACGATGAGCTAGACCTACCTTTTGGCACAATGGCTTTTAAGAAAGGAGGAGGGCTAGCAGGGCATAATGGACTTAAATCTATTTCTCAATTACTAGGCTCTCGAGACTTTTTAAGGTTAAGACTAGGCATAGGGCGACCAAATCACGGTAATGTTGCTTCCTATGTTTTATCAAGCTTTTCTTCTGATGAAAAAATAGTTCTTGATGATTTCCTGAGCGGTGGAGGAGAGGCCATAGATTGTTTTATGAATGAAGGCTTTCAAAAAGCAGCAAAAACTTTTAGTAAGAAAAGTTATGCAGAAGTTAATTAAAAAAGTTTTAAATTAAGGAGAAAAAAATGGGGATTAATTGTGGAATTGTTGGGCTTCCTAATGTTGGAAAATCTACTATATTCTCTGCAATAACCTCTGCACCAGCTGAGGCTGCAAATTATCCATTCTGTACCATAGAGCCAAATGTTGGGATCGTAAATGTTGCAGATGGAAGGTTAGAGAAAATATGTTCCATAATTAAAACTAAGAAAGTGATCCCTGCAATTGTTGAGTTTATGGATATTGCTGGTTTAGTTAAGGGTGCTTCGAAAGGTGAAGGTTTAGGAAATCAGTTTTTAGGTCATATTAGACAAGTGGATGCTATTGCACATGTGGTAAGGTGTTTTGATGATGAAAATGTCGTCCATGTAGGTGGGAGAGTAGACCCAATAGAAGATATAGAGATTGTTAATACTGAATTGGCTCTAGCCGATCTAGAGGTTGTTCAAAAAAAACTAGAAAGTATAGGGAAACTAATTAAAAGCCAAAATAAAGACGTTTCAACAAAAGCAAAAATTTTGAAACCAATCCTTGAAAAGTTAGTAGTCGGCTTAGAGGAAGGTAAACCTGCTAGAATGGTCGAGCTAGATTCTGAAGATCTGGAGTCTTGCAAAGATCTTAATTTAATTACTCTTAAAAAAGTCCTTTATATTTGTAATATTGATGAAGAGAGTCTTACTTCAAGTTCAAACCCCTATGTTGAGAAAGTGCAAGAGTATGCAAAGAATGATGGCGCTGAAGTGTTACTTATTTGTGGGAAGCTAGAGGCTGAAATTTCTTCTTTGGAGACAGAAGAAGAGAAAATAGAGTTTCTAAACGAAATTGGTATCAGTGAATCTGGACTTGATAAGCTAACCAGGATTGCATATGAAATGCTTGGTCTTAGAACCTATTTTACTGCTGGAGAGAAAGAGGTCAGGGCCTGGACTTTTAAATCAGGTGCAAAAGCTCCTCAAGCTGCAGGTGTAATACATAGCGATTTTGAAAGAGGCTTTATTCGCGCAGAGGTTTATCACTGTGAGGAGCTTTTTGAGTTTGGAACAGAGGGTAAATTGAAAGAGTCAGGTAAGTTAAGAGTAGAGGGTAAGGATTATATTGTTAAGGATGGTGATGTGATGCATTTTCGTTTTAATGTGTAGACTTAAAGGTAATAAAAAACGACTCTTTGAGAGGAACGCTAAGGTTTGACTTTTTTTCAAGCCATTTATAGAAGAAAATATTTCTGTAAATTAATTTCACATAGTTCCTTGTTTCTTTAAATGGAATAGATTCAATAATAGAGAGGGGGTCTTCTGAATTAAAGATCTTTCTTTTCCAGTTTTCGATTCTTTTTTCTCCAGCGTTGTAGGCTGCTAATGTATATATCAGGTTACCTTTGTATTTACTCAGTAATTTTTTAAAATACCTGATACCTAACTTTAGGTTTAGATCGGGGTTTTTTAGCTGAAAACTCTTTACTTTTTTTTCCATAGACTTAGCTGTACTTGGCATTATTTGCATGAGGCCTCTGGCTCCCACTCTTGAGATGGCTTGTGGGTTGAATGCAGATTCTTGTCTTATTAGGGATAAAATAACAATTGGATCTATAACTTTCTCAATTTTTTTTATTTCATTAAAATATTCAAAAGGAAATAAAATTTTTAAATAATGATGATTTAATAGAAACTTTTTAAAAGTTAAAGATTTATGTATCATTTTAAAGGACCGAAGGTATTCCCTCTTATTTGCGAAAAGGTTAACGACTTCAGTAAATAGAAGCCTCTCGTGATCTTTCTTTGTAATAGATACTTCCTTTGGGTTTTTGTACACATCTTTTGGTGCAAGATTTGTTAAAAATTTAATTTCTTGTTCTTCAAGTTTATAGTCTTTATAGGAAAGCCATATAAGAAGTCTTCTTAAGGAATTTAAAAAGTTTATTTTAAATTGATTTATATTAAGTTTCTTTTCCATTGAAAATATATTGTTACTAATTAATTGGTCTTCCTTGTTTTTATTTGAGGATTTATTTAACTCTTTCAAAGAAATAATCGAGTAAAAGCTTAAAGGGTTTGATGAGATAATATCTTTGTAGAGCGTTTTTGCCAGTGCTTTTTCGCCATTCTTTTTTAAAGATACAGCGACCCAAAATTTTAGCTTTGTACTGATCTTGTGAAAGTTTTCAATTAAGTTCTCTTTCAAAATAAAGTTCTGAGCACCTCTGTAATCTTTTCTTAGAAGATGGGTCCAAAGTATTAGAAATAGAGATTCACTTTCACTATTAATGGGGTTAAATATATTGGATGTCTGAAAAATGGATGTTGCGAAATCGTAGTGGCTTTCGTATAGGAATCTTTTTCCTATACCAGTAAATTTTTTCCAAGCATATTTGTTGCTTATGACGTCTTTGTTTTTTAAGTAAAAACTAAGTGTGTCTATAACAAGATCTTTGCTTCTTTCAAATTTAAAAAGTTTAAAAGAGTTCTCAATTTTTTTAAAAGAGTGTCTTAATTGACTTTTTTTTAACTTTTTTAGGTTTTGGCTTTCTTCATCTTGTGCTTTGAATTTTTCTATTGATTGAAAAGATTCTGGTTTTAAGGATTTTAATATTTCATCATTTATTTTTAAGTTCTTTTTATCAGCATTTGATATAACCAAGTTAGACAAAAGTGTGTATACATTTGGTTCTTTTGAGATCTTTTTCAGAGTTTTTGAAAATAGTGATTGGTTTCTACCTTCTAGATAGTTTTCAAGGTTTTTCGATAAATAATCAAAGTTATTTTTTTCTAGAAGAAAAGAACTTTCTGATGAGTAAGCCATTTTTATAAATAAGTTATTGCAGAATTTTTTTAGTGATTTTGAAATTGTGTTAAAAATTGGGTATGAATATTTGGTGTTAAGGTTACATGTTTTATGGAATACATCGATGTTTTTTTTATTTAAAGAAGATATTTTTTTTGCTTTCTTTAGTATGAATTCATACTTTTTAAATGAGAATGATATTCTGGAGAGAAGAATTAATTTTTTTATTTTGTCTTCGTTAAGTTTGTTTCTTTTTAAGTCTTTTAAGAAAATCCTTAAGTATTTCCCAAAAGTCTTGTCACTTTGAAGAGGCTTTAATTTCTTAAAAATGAAAGTATCATTTCCTTTTCTAAAATCGTTGTTTATAACATTTTTATTGATCGATGAATTTACGTTACATGTAAGAGAGATATATATGAGCGACATATAAATTACTCTACTCATTTAATTTGGTTCCTTTTGACTTTAATAAATTTTTTTAAATCTAGCTTGAATTTCAGCAATCTTATGGTTTATTTTTTCTATTTCAGACTTCTTGTTATTTGGAAATTCCTTACTTATCTTTTTTAGAAACGAATGTATTTCATTTAGGTATACAATATCTCTGTTGTAATTATTTTGAAGTGTTGAAAAGGTTTTGTTGTAGTCCTCGGCTAAATCTTTGAAATAATCTTCTTTTCTAAAGCTTAATTTGCCTAAACCTCGATTGTCCGAAACTTTTCTTAAATACTTTTGGGTTTTATAAATTGGACCTGCGATTTTAAGGCTGAAAAAAATAGAAATGATAAATATGATACCTGTGAAGATAAGTTGACCAAAAATCAAGAGAATAATAAGGTTTTCTCTCTGTGTTGAAACAGATTTAGATATTTTAGCAATCTCTTCTGTTTCTTTTTCACATATTTTGACAAGCCTAGTAGAAATATTATTTTTGTAGGATGTTATTAGATTATAAATGACTATCGGATATATAAGGCTTGAAATGAAAACAACAGTTGATATTAGTAGGCTAAATTTTAGCTGAAATTTTGGATTAATTAAAAATATGGTTCTTTTATAAGTCATTTTGGTTTAATTTCCAGAAAACTCAACCATCGTTCACCTTATAATAGTATTATCTAAAAACTTCTGTTGCCACCTTCCCCAAAATTAGCCCCTTTGACATTTTTCATCGTTCTGGTATTGGGGATGCGCTGTGTTGTTTCTTGGTTTTTTCTATCTTCGAGTGTATAAGGGGCTTGAACTAGCTGCAAAAGGATAAGTATGATTTCCGAAATAAAAAACCTTATAAGAAGCGCAATAAACCCAATTTCCGGTAAGCCTGAAAGTGAGGAGTGTAGAGTCAAAGATGTTTTTGAAGCAGAAGGAGATATCGTAATAAAGTATGATAGAGAAGGCTTGTCTCCAAGCCAAAAAAGAGTTTTTGAGGATAATATTTTATGTGCAATCAAAGATAAAGTACCCGAAGACAAGATATCTTTTTCTTCTGTTTCCAAGGACTCTGGCGATGTTTATAAAAGTTTAAAAAGCTCAGGTAAGAGCCCTGATAACGAAGCACCCAAGTCTAACGAAGCACCCAAGTCTAACGAGAATGCAACATTAAATGTTGGTCATGGGAAGCCTGCTCCAAAGAAAGGGATTCCAAATGTTAAAAAGGTAATTGCAGTTGCTTCCGGTAAAGGCGGGGTGGGAAAGTCTACTGTTTCTGTTAATTTGGCTCTTTCGTTAAAAAAATTAAATAAAAAAGTAGGGTTGCTAGATGCCGATATTTACGGGCCTTCACTACCAATTTTATTAGGCAAAAGGGGAGAGAAGCCTAAAGCGAATGATAAGAAAAAAATTATCCCATTAGAAGCACATGGCTTGAAGTTCATGAGTTTCGGTCTTTTTATAAAAGAAGGGGAACCTGTTATTTGGCGTGGTCCGATGCTTGGTGGAGTTTTGAATCAGTTTTTATTTGATGTTGATTGGGGTGAGCTAGACTACCTCATAATTGATTTGCCCCCGGGCACTGGAGATGTTCAGTTATCAATGATTCAGAGCGTCTCAGTGGATGGGTCAATTATTGTTTCTACACCACAAGATGTGGCTTTGCTTGATGCAGTAAAAGGTTTTAACATGTTTACCCAAGTTAAAACTCCTGTATTAGGTATGATTGAAAATATGAGCTACTTTATTTGCTCTGATTGCGGTGCATCTCACGATATTTTTGGCAATGGCGGTGTAAAAGCTGAGGTTGAAAAGTTGGAGACAAACCTTCTGGGTCAAGTGCCTCTAGATATTAAGGTTAGGTTAGGTTCAGATAAAGGGGAGCCTTATATGGCCTTTAACTTTAATGAGGAGGATGAAATTTCTAAATCTTACATGGCCATTGCTAAAAATGTTGATAAAATTCTATTTGAGAGCAAGGAAAATAAAAAAGGTTTTTTTGGCAAACTTTTTGGGAAATAATTTTTTGAAAGATAAAGGGTTATTAAAGGTTCTTAAAGAGCAATTTGTATTTGGCTTTACAGGGAGAGTTAATGTCCTCTTAGGACATAATGATCAATATTTAGGAGCTGTTTTTCAAAAAGATGGTAAAATCATACACTCTGAGTATGAAGGTTTTAACGGCAAAAAAGCTCTATATAAGATTCTCTTTGATGATATTGATGATGAGACCTCTCTAAAGTTTTTAATTGAACCTGAAATTATCTCGGAGAATATCCAGACCTTTGAATATTCATTTGATAGCCTTTATGAAAAGGTGCGTGAAAGATATCCAATTTACAGTAAAACAAGGAAGTTAAAACCTCCATCTGATATCCGACTAGGAGTTTCTTCAGTTTTTGTTATAAAAGGGGAAAAAATTTTACCTGAGGAGTTTGATGTCTTATGCAATATAGTCTCATCACCAAGAGTCGGTGACATTTACTCAAATTCCTTACTTTATGATTATGAAATAACAAATTACTTAGTATCTTTGAGGAAGAAGCAGGCTCTAAAAGTATTAGAGCCTGTGATGAATGAAGTTTAGCTAAGGGTTTTTTTAAACTCTTCGGTTAGAAGAGGTATAATTTTAAAAAGGTCCCCAACAATTCCATAGTCTGCTTTTGTAAAGATCGGTGCATCGGGATCAGTGTTAATTGCAACGATAACCTTTGATGTCCTCATCCCAGCAAGGTGCTGGATTGCACCGGATATTCCACAAGCTATGTAAAGGGATGGAGAAACTGTTTTTCCTGTTTGACCAACTTGCATATTGTGTGGCGCATACCCTGAGTCTACAGCTGCCCTGGATGCGCCTACGGTTGCTCCCAAAACTTCTGCCAATTCATCAAGGATCTTGAAATTTTCACTATTTTTCATTGCCCTTCCTCCAGAAACAATAATGTTTGCTTCTGTGAGGTCAAGTTTCTCAGATGCGCCTTTAATGACTTCTTTAACAAATGCTCTAATGGTCCCAGGATTGACTTCTACTGTGCTTTTTTCACCTGAGTTAGGGGCAGGTGCTTCAGGAAGTCCAAGGGAGTTAGGTCTTACTGTAACAAAATGGGGCTTTGGGCCTTTAATTTCAACTTTGGCAAGGCACTTTCCAGCGAACAGAGGTCTTGTTCCATGAAATTCATCATTTTCAATGACAAAGTTAGTAACCTCGCTTGCCATACCAGCATCAAAGTGACCTGCTAGGCGTGGAATAAGGTCTTTGCCCTGTGATGTGGCGCCAGCAAAGACATAGTCATAAGAGTTGGATTTAAGAAAACCTGAATAAGCTTGAGAGTAGCCTTCAGGAGAGTAGACGGATAGGTTTTCACCTCTTAAGGTGTGGACTTTTGAAGCACCATGTTTGGCGAGTTGCTCAATCGCTTCACTGCTTAGCTCTCCAAGGGAAGCAACTTCAATATCTTGACCATTAAGTTTTCCGAGAATTTCTAAAGTAACTGGCTTAACATTGTTACCACTTGTTTCAGTTAGAACTAGTATTTTTGCCATTCTTCACCCCATTTTTTAACTTGTGATGTATATTTTAATTTTTAGTATTATTAAATGACCTTGGCTTCGTTTCTTAATAAGTTAACGACTTGCTGGACAACTTCAAGCTCTTTAGACTCATCTGATGCATCGAATGTTTTACCAGGAGGTTTCTCTGGTGGTAAGTGAAAGTTTGAGTAGTGTACTCTTCTATCTTCTGCTTGAACTCCAACATCACTCAATGAGTATTTGGCAAGAGGTTTTCTTTTTGCTTTCATGATTCCTGGAAGGGATGCATAACGAGGTGTGTTTAATCCTTTGTTGCATGCCACAAGAACAGGTGACTCGGCTTCGTAAACTTCTAAGGCTCCGCCCTCAACTTCTCTTTTGAGAACTAATTTACCCTCACTTTGTTCGAAGCCTACAACAACGGAAACAGATGGAATACCCATCATCTGGGCCAGCAATTGGGGAACTTGTAGACAGTCGTCATCAATTGCTTGCTTACCTGTGAAAATTAAGTCTGCAGATTTACCTGATTTATCAATCGAGCCCTTGAGTGCCTTTGCAGTCATATAAGAGTCGAGATTGTCTTCGGCTTCTACTAGGATAGCTTCATCTGCACCCATGGCTAGCGCAGTTCTTAGAGCTTCTGTGTCGTGGACCTTGCCTACTCTGATAACTGTTACAGATGAGCCTGGATTAGCAGCTTTTACCTGAAGGGCTTGTTCTACAGCAAACTCATCATAAGGGTTCATGATCCACTTTATAGAATTGGTTTCAATGAAGTTGCTATCTTGGTTGGGTACGATTTTTGTTTCGGTATCTGGAACTTGTTTTATGCAAACTAGAATATTCATAACACTCTCCTCTAAGATAATTCAAAAGAAGGGTTAAAGATGAAACTTAATTCATCCTCAATTGGTAGAATATATTGTTACTCCGAAAAAATTTGTAGTGCAATAATTAAGTTAAGAAATACCGTAAGTTATTTAGTTTAAATCTTAGATTAAATCACAAAGGAGTTGCAGTTTGAGGGGTATTATTAGGAAATTTAAAAAATTTATTTAACACACTATAAAAATTTATTTCCTTTAAGGGGAGTAGAACAAAACTTCTTTCGAAAAGCCTTGGGTGGGGTACTTTTAGTATGGTGGTTTCTATCTTGTCCAAGCCTATGAATAAGATGTCTAAATCGATGTTCCGCGGTCCTTTATCGATAGTTTTTTTTCTACCGAGCTCTATTTCAAGTTTGATCAATAGTTTCATAATGGAGTCGGGGTTTAAGTCAGGGATTTTAAACTCTAAAACTTGGTTTAGGAAAGAGGGTTGGTTCGTGTAGTCAACAGCTTGCGATTCATAGATTCGACTTTCTGAGATAAGTTCAAAGTGCTTTAAAAGAGAAGCTTTCCCCTTGCTTAAGTTTTCTATTTTATTGCCAATGTTTGAACCCGTAGCAATAATGAGTGACATAATGTAGAAGCCTTTTAGTTAACGGAGTTTTTTTGTTTAACTGATTTTTTTTGATTCTCTTCTAATAGCTCTTGTATTAGGGATGGAGGAGCTTCTTTTGTCGGAGCCATCGGGTTTGATTTTACTCCGCAACCAGTGATAAAAGCTACAAACACTAAATAAATTCTAAAATTCAAGCCCAAAACCTATTGAGTAAAAGTCTGTGCCTACATCTATTCTGGTAAACCAACCAGGCACAAGGTTTTTTAGTATAGATGCACCAAAAATGAAAGCTTTCTTTCTTAATGAATTCATTAACCTTGTTTCTGCATCGATATCTTGCTGAGTCATTCCCGTAGAATAGACGCCTTCACCTGGGCTTGATGCTTGCAGGATTTGGTATCCTACATAAGGGAAAAGAATTGAGTTCATTGGTGCGATGAATGCATACTTAGTTTTTAAAACTATATTAGATAGCTTCGTATCAAGCCCCATGGCTGGAAAATCTCTAATAATATTTTGACCATATGAAGCTTCAACAAATATATTGTCTTGCAGTTGATAAGTCCAATGAGCACTTAATTGGGTGTACTCTGCTGGATTGCCAGAAGTGTTAACACCAGCAATCCTTCCTATGTGTAGAGAAATAAAGTTATCAGATTTGATTTTTCTTTTTTTATCTATATCGTCGAACTCTTTCTCCTCGTTTAAAATAACTGTCTCGTTAAAAAGATCTTCAGTTCCTTTGATGAGTGATACAGATTTTTTTTTCTTAAGATTGTTTTTTTTGCTAAGAGCTATTTGCGCAAGGTAATAACTATCATCTCCTTTCAGCAACTCGACTTGCTTCTTTGCTTTAAGTCTTCTCCATAATTTTGGTTCATAAATTTTGATGATTTTTATTCCTGCCAATTGTTTCTTCGTTTTACCTACTAAAGCTCTTGCAATAAGTTTTTTCTGTAAAATTATTGAAATAAAATCACCTGGAGATAAAGAACTATTCTGATTGGAAATAAGAAAGATTTTCTTATTTGGGGAGGTTTTTTTTATTTTTTCAGAGCTTGTTTTTGGCGGAGTTAAGTGTGGTAGAGCGTTTTCAAAATTAGTTGGGGTTGACGTGTTATCTTCTAAGAACGCAAACTCATCAACTTCTTGGGAGAATAGGTATGGTGCAAGTATACAAAAAAAAAATATTGTTAAACTTTTTAGATATTTCATAAATTAATTGTATAAGGTCCCATCAACATGAGTCATGAGAAAAAACTTCCCAATTGACAGGTGGTGTAGGTTAAGTCTTGTTGACCTTGGTGAGTATTTTAGTTACCTTTACTTGGAATTTTTTTAACAAGTAGTCTTTTTTAGTAGGCTGATTTTGGGGGGCATTTATGCAACAGGGATTTGAGGAATCTGGTAATATGAACAAAATCCAACCTACCCAGAAAATGTTTGTTGCCGTTGCAGGGAACATTGGGTCAGGTAAAACAACCCTTACAAAGAAGCTATCACAGAGACTAAACTGGAAGCCACAATACGAACCTGTAGATAATAATCCGTATCTAGCGGACTTCTACAAAGATATGTCTAGGTGGTCATTTGAGTTACAAGTTTATTTCCTCACTCATCGTTTTAATTCACATAGATTGATTGAGTGCTCAAACTTTAGCGCTATACAAGATCGGTCGATCTATGAGGATGCGTATATTTTTGCAAGAAGTCTTTTTGAAAAAGGACATATGAGCAAAAGAGAATATGAAAACTATTATAGGCTCTTTATGACAATGACCCAATTTATGGGACCACCAACATTGATGATCTTTCTAAAGCGCTCCGTACATAAGTTAATGGAAAGAATTAGAGAACGTGGAAGAGAATGTGAGAAAGAAATATCTACTGATTATATTTCTCAACTAAATGAGTACTATCACGATTGGTATGAAACCTACAATTTAGGTAAGTATATCGTTGTTGACACAGACGATTTAGATTTTTTGAACAACGAAGATCAATTTGAACGACTTGTCCAAAAAATACAAGATAGTATGGAGCAACAAGAGCTTTTTTATTCTTACCACTAAACTATTATTCAGGTCGGCTCTAAATAAATCTTAATTTTTTTTAAAAGGCACCGAAACACTCAAAAAGATTCTAGCGTGTTTTAGGAGGCTTTGATGAAGAGAATAGGGTTGGTTTGTTTTATACTAATTTCATTTTTAGTGACTTCCTGCTCAAAGAGCTCCAAAAAATCAGATCCAGAAAAATCTACAGAGAGTGTTGCGAAAGAGAGCGATACAAAAGAACAAAAGTCGGATGATTTAACCCTAGATGAAGATGATTTGGAAGAAACCAAAGAAGAAGAGCTAATTAGTGAGGATGAGCAAGGCTCAACCACACTAGCTCAAGAAAAGGGGGAAGCAAAAGCTGATTCTCAAGGAACCTCAAAGGTAGCCAGTGAAGGACAAGAGATAGATTTGAGCCTTTCTCCTGGGATGTATAGCGTGAAAAAAGGAGAAACCCTAATGCTTATAGCTTTTAAGCTATATGGTGACTATGGTAAGTGGAAGAGAATACAAAAAAATAATCCTCAAATTAAAGGGAAGCCATTAAGAGCAGGCATGAAGTTGGCTTATGAGGCACCTTCAGAAAAATTTGACTGGAGTCCTCAAGGACTACCTCACTTAATCAAAAGAGGGGACACTTTAGGAAAGATTTCTAAAGTTAAGTATGGTACCTCAAAGAAGTGGAAAACAATTTGGGATAATAATAAGCCACTTATTAAAGACCCGAACTTGATTTTTGCAGGCTTCACCTTGTATTATGTGCCTCTTGGTAAGGAGCTCGCTTCCTGGTAGTCTTAGCAGCCTAAGATACTTTACCATAGAATAAGTTTTTAACGATCGGTTTTATAAATTGAGATACCTCAAACTCATTTCGCTTTTTTTTTTAATATTTAGCAGCTATTCCTGCAGCAGCTATAAGCTTTTTGGGAACTTAAAGAGCTCAAATAAACAAGCGTTGGTAAATAGTTACCCTGAAGATTATGTAGAGCACTTGACCCTCCAAGGTAAGACTTACCTAACAAGTCCAGAAACTAAAATTTACAAATTGTCAAAAGAAAATAAGGCGTACTTTAAATCTATTTATAAAAAAATAGTTGAAAATAATGAGTTGATCCTCCCCCAAAAAGGCAACTTAGAAGTTAAAATTATCCAAAGTGATATACCTTTTTATTTCTCTTTACCAGGAGCAAAGTTTTTTTTTTCTAGAGGCCTTTTAAAAAACTACATTAAAAATGAAGGAGTCCTCGTCGCTTGCTTTTCTTATGAAATTTTAAAGTCTCTTAGGTTGCTCTACCCTAAAAAAGTTACCTTTCCAAAAGGCTATATTCGAACGGAGGAAATGCTATCCTTAACTCGCTTGCCATTAAAAGCAAGAGTTGAATTACATAAATGGGCATTTAACATTTTAAAGAGATCTAACTTTGATCCTTATGGCTATTTGATTTGGCTGCAAATACAAAATAAAAACCCATTGGATTTTTCTTTCCAACATGGTCATAATAGCAGAATGATAAGGGAGGAATATTCTTTAAAAAACTATATCCTTAAAGAAGTGGGATATTTAAAAAAGAGACAACTTGTTGAGAAAAATTCATCCCGGGAATTTTATAGTCTAATTAGAAGTTTAACAAAGAGTTAAGAGTGCATAGTGAAAGTATAGATATATCAAAATTGATCAATGATTTAAGCAATTCCTTCTTTTTAAAATTTCCAGACACGATACCAAAAATAGAAAAAGTTGGAGGAGATGCCTCAACACGAAGGTATTATAGAGTTAAAACCGAAGAGAATTCTTATATTTTGTGTAAAGATGAAAGTTTGTCAGGACCAAAAAATAATGACCTCTTTTGTAAGACTCAGAAGATTCTTAAGTCTTATAATATTCCTGTTCCAGAGCTTTATGATGCTAATTTAAGCTCAAGCATGATTTTAGAGCAAGACCTTGGTGATGAAACTTTATTGAAAAGGCTATCAAGTTTTCATAACAATAAAGACGAGTTTGAAGCATACAAATTAATTTTGAATATAATGATAAAAATTCATACTATAGACCCAAAGGAGCATAGCAAAGAAAACTTTACTAAATTACTTTTCGATCAAGACAAACTCATGGAAGAAGTTAATTTTACTATAAAATACTTTTATGAGGACTTTTTAGGAAACTCTTTAGGAAGGGGTGCTTTAAGAGCTTTTAAAGATTTAAGTATTTCTCTTTCTCAAGAAAAAATGGTTCCAACACATAGGGACTTCCATTCAAGAAATATTATGTGCTTTCAGGGAGGCTTCTATATCATAGACTTTCAGGATATAAGGATGGGATTGCCTCAATATGACCTTGTATCGCTCTTGGAAGACTGTTACTACAAAATTGGTGAGGAAAATCTAGAGAAGCTTAAAAATTATTACTATAAAAACTATATTCAAATCTACTCAAATCAAACAAGAGGAAAATTTGAAAAATTGTATGATTTTATGACTATTCAGAGAACATTTAAGGCAATAGGGAGCTTTTCATATTTATTTCTGGTTAAAAAGGACCCAAGGTATTTGAAACATATTGGATTTGGAATGGAGAAAATAAGACACAAAGTTAATAAATACTCTGAACTTTATAAGTTAAAAGAAGAGTTATTTAAGAGCTACTATGAAAATTGATTATTGTTTAATTTTATCAGCAGGCTTAGGAACTCGTATGGGTAATATTGGTAAAGTATTACCCAAACCCATATGGCCGATCTTTGAAAAATCCATGTTGGAGCTCCAATACCTTTGGGCAAAAAAAATGGGATGTGACAAAGTTTTTATAAATACTCACCACCTTCATTTAAAAATAGAAAATTTTTTAAAACAAAAGGACTTCGTGGATTTAGAGACAATCCATGAGGAGACTCTTCTTAATACTGGAGGAGCTCTTTATAATTTGAAGAAAAAAATGAACTTGAAAAAAGGCATTATTCTTATAATAGCAGGAGATCAATTTTATTTCTTTGAGAATAGTATTTGGAAAAGAGCTATAGAGATAGCTAAAAAAAAACCTGGAGTTCTTTTCGGTTTGACGGTGGATGGATCTAAGAATTTTTATAATGAACTATGCTTAAATAGTGATCTTCTGACAAAGATTGAAAAGTATTCACAACAGATTCATGGTAAAAGAACTTATACAACATATTCAGGTCTAAGCTTGGTTAACCTAGAAATGTTGGAAGATGGAGAGGGCCCTGTCTCATTTTTCGATAGTGTTGCCAACTTTAATGAGAAGGATATTAGTGTTTTGATTCCAAAAAATCAGGAATATTGGGATCTTGGTACTAATGAGAGGTATTATAGAAGTATAAGGAATCTGTTTGAGGGTTTATTACGTAGAAAAGACACTGACTTTTTGAAGTTTTGCTTAAACAATAAGGTTTTTGACCTTTCCAAGGTGTCTGAAGAGATAGGCTCCTATGGCGATTATGAAAAGGCTAATTTTTTAAACTTTGGAAAAGTTGCCAAATATGATTTTTTTGCTTTGATGAAAGGAAGCTCTGAAAATTCGTTCGTTAACGTTAATAATTTGGGTATCTACTATCGAGATATTTTCGACCATATAACAGATAGGCTATAGTAGGTTTTTTATTTTAATACAATCAATAGGACAAACTTCTACACATATATGGCATAAAGTACAAGACCAATTTTCTATGACATAGTTTTGGTCAATTTTTAAAATGGAGTCTTCGGGGCAGATTATTCGACATGCGTCGCAAGATGTACATAGAGAAGTTATTTCTAAATTAACAGTCATATGATTTGATTATAGTCAGAAAGGCAAAGAACTAAAGGGAAGGAAAAATGGGTTTGAAAGTTCATAAGTATAGTGAGGTAACTCANAACTTAATTATTTTTCTTTTACTATCNATATTTTTTCTACATATAAATATTTCATTCGATAGAGGNTTGTCAGCACTCAATNTAGANTCCCTTAAAGAAGTCTTTTTAGAGTTNCCTATTTTAAATATTTTATTAATTGGTTGTTTCTTTTCTGTTTTTAGGGCCAAAAAATACTCCAAATCCCTTTTAGCATTATTTTTTATTCACATCTCTATTTATAGCTTTTTCCTCTTTTTTAAAAACTTCGATAAAATTATTTTAGTATTAAATTTTTTCTATATAGTTTTTTCATTCTACTTCTATATAAACTGGTCCTTTGAATTAAAAAAGGCTGTTTACCTGCCTTGCTATACTCCCTATGATATTGGAAATAAAACATATTATGATTTAAGGGGAAAAGTTGTCTCTAATAAAAGTGGCGAGAAAGTAAATGGTTATATAGTAAACTGGGATCAAGAAGGTTGCTTTTTTTACAGCGAGGACCCAACGCTTCAAGGGTTAAGGGGAAAGTTAACAATTGAAATAGAGTATGAAGGTTTAACCTTTGCCCAAAAAGCAGAAGTAGTAACCAGTTATATCGGTGGAAAGGGAATAAAGTTTTTATTAGATGGAGACTCTAAAAAAAGCAGATATACTTGGGAAGACTTTTTTAAAATAATAGGAGATAGGGGTTTTTCACCACTGTATTCAAGGAAATAAATCTAGATGCTCATTGAAAACAAATCAATACTCCTTATAATTTTTATGTTCCTAATAGGTTCCTGTCTTGGACCTGAAAATAATCCAGAAGTTGTACTAAGAGATTTTATTCAAAAGCAATTCAATGGTAAATTAACTAGGCAAGATGTGTTAAAGAGAACAACTGGGGAACTTTTTGAAGAATACTCCAAGATGACTGATGAGACTTTCCACAGTTTGTTTCTTCAAAAAAAATTATCTAAGAAGAAGGTTAAGATAAGTTTTAAAAAGTGTAGTGCTTTAAGATGCTCAATAACTTTTTCTATAGCTTACAATGTGCATGAGAATAAAAATATAAAAAATATGGTTGAGACAAAAAAAATAGCCTCTTTGTTAAAAGATAACAAAAATGGTTGGAAAATAGAAAAGATCGTAAATTTAAAGACCTATTTTGAAAATAGTCCTATTAAGATAAGGTAAATCTAGGAATAGAAAAGGTATGGAAAAAACTCCTTTTGAGAATAAGTTTTTTGATCAATTGTTAGAAGAAACGTTTGATCATCAGAATATGGAATCGCGGTTCAAGAAAGAAGTAAAAGGGGAGTTTCTAACAGAAGCTGAGAGTTTCATACAAAAAAACAAATCCTCGCAAATTATTATAGACTATAGGCCTTTGAGTGGCTGTTATAGGGCTATGGTAAAAAATAAAATAATCGACTTTCCCAAAAACTGGTCTGTTTTTTCTGAGCTAGATCAGGCAAGGAAAAGTCATGAGGACTTTTTTTGTTTTCTTAACGAAGAAGATGACAGAGATCATGTGCTTGAAATCCTAAGTCAGCTATTACAAGTTGATATCTACGGAGTTATACTTGTAAGAAAAGAAGTGATTTTTATGATCCCGGTTTTAAGATGCGATCAATCTTCTTTTTTTATGCAGTCAACAGTTAGAGGGTAAGGTAGAAGTCCTTCATCATTTTTGCATCGACTTCAAGGTTTGGGCTATTACAGATAATATAGCCCTTACAGTTGAAATCTTTTAGTGCTCTGATGAGTTCTTTCCAATTGAAGCTAGAGCTCTCAAGGTTCAAATGCTTAAGGTCACCTTTAGAGTTTGAGCTAATACCAGAGATATGAATGTGCATATTGTCTAGAGCTGCTCTACCGAGCTCCTCTTTAAGGCGCTCTAGAACATGAGCAAACTCTTCGTATGTGTTATATTGTCCCGTTCTTGCAAACAAGTGAGAAAAGTCCATGCATGGAGAGCATGAATTCACTGATTTTGTCAGGCTTATTAGCTCTTGGAGTGATCCAAATTGACTTGTTTTACCTGTTAGCTCGGGTCTTAATTCGATTTCAATGTCTAGTCTTCCAAGCCTTTCCTCGATAACGTTTAAGCTTTTCTCAACAAGGTCAAATACGTCATATGGAGAGTCTTTCATATAGAATGCAGCGTGAAACGTCATAGACTCGGCACCACAGAGGTCGGATATTTTAGCCGTTTGAATAATTCTTTCTACGGAAGAGTCAATTTTATCTTGTTCTCTTGCGTTTAAATTAATGTAATAAGGGCCATGGGAAGTTAGTGGAACACCTAGTTCAAATGAAGCCTTACGAAGCCCTGAAGAAACTTCTTCTTTCATTCTTACTCCATGCGCAAACTCAAGTTGCATGCAGTCTAGATCTAGTGCACGAATTTGTTTAACACCTTCAATAGGGTTGTTTTTTCGAGGAGTTGAGTTAGGAACCCCTGCTGTTCCAAAAAGGAGTCTGTTAAAATTCATGTGAAATAGCCCTTCTGAAAAGTTAGATACTATGTCCATTAATAATTCAGCCTGAATGCGTTATAGCTCTTTTACAATGTATTGTCTATAATTTCATGGGTAAAGTGTAATAAAGTAAAGCAGGTTGGTTCATTTTTTATGGTAGTTATTCAAGTTTTTGTACTTTTAGGTTTTTTGTGCACCGTGTTTTCTGTGCCTATTTCTATTGGTTTTTTAGCGTTACCGAACGATTGGATGATCGCTACTTTAGGTTTGCTCGCTTGTTTTGTGGTTTTGGTCCTCGGGTTAGGGGATCGGATTTTGCTTTTTTTCTTGAAGGCAGAACCACTAAAGAAGGGTCACTTTATCAACGATATCTTGGATAGATATTCCCTTCTTTTCAGGCAGAAAAAGAAAAGAGTCTATTTGGTCGAAGGTTATAGTAATTGTTACGTCCTAAAGTCATTTTTTAGCGACTCGCTGCTTGTTTTGGATAAAAGGTTGTTAGAAAGCCTATCAAGTGATGAGTTAGAGGCAGTTCTTTTCTTAACATGCGTAAAATCAAGGGGCTCCAGAGTTGCACTTAATTTTTCATTCCAAGCTTTAAAAAGCTTGAGCTTTCTCCCACTACTTTTTTTAAAAAAAGACTCTAATTTATATAAAGCTGCTAATGTTTTATTAACCTTTATTCTTTATCCACTTAAAATTATGGATGTTTTGGTGTTTAGAAGGCCAGCCAAAATTATGGAAGATGATCTAGAATCTTCAAATAAAAGTTATTTAGGGAGGTCATTGGCTTCAGCTATTTTTAAAATCTCTCAATTAAATCTAAGTGAAAAGAGTAAGAGGGCTGATATTCTGGAAAGGATGATAGAAGGACTTGCGATTTTAGAAGACAGTAGGTACGATGCGTTGAGGTCAGTCTCGGGACCTTGTTTGTTACCTATGTCTAGGTTTAAGGCACTTATTGATGAAGTTGATGATTCAAAAGCTCAAAAAATACCTTAACTTTAAAATAATTGAAACAAACTCTCTTTACCCTTTTATATTTACTTTATTTTTTGTTTTTCTCACGTTTCAGTACCCTTTCAGCACCCTCGAATCAATATTCTATGATTTCAGAGTAAGGTATGACTTAGGTGTTCCCACTAAAAGCCAGATAGTTGTCATCACTATGGATGAAGAGAGTGATGAGTTTTTAGGAGAACAGTATCCTTATACCTATGCTAGCCATTTCAGACTATTCTCAAAATTTTTAAATGAGCAGCCTAAAATAATAAATTATCTATTGAATCCCCTTGGCCCTGAATCGGAAATGGACGGGAAAAATTTTATTAAATTTAAGGAAGCGATTAAAAGTTATAAATCTAAAGGAGGGCACTTTAGATTTGGTGTAAAAATGGATGTTTGGGGTGAACAATATCCACCGATTGGTTTAAAGGAGTTCGGATATTCTTTAGCTGTTTTGAATAGAGATGACCTGGAGTTTTCAAAAGATAAAGTTGTAAGGAGAGCGATCCTTAATATTTCTGGAGACGATACTCTCCATATGTGGACTGCAAACAAGTATAGAAAGTTCTTAGGTAAGGAAAAGTTGGAGTCGCATGATCTAAAAGGAGCATTTTACCAGAGGGATTTAGATGCTACCGTGGTTTCTTTTAGGTATTCATCTTCACCGATGGAGAAGGATAAAGAGATTGTAAAGATACCATTCCACAAGGTGGTGGTAGGAAATTTTCCTAAAGGTTTTTTTAAAGATAAAATAGTTATAGTTGGGCCTAGTTATATTTCCAATTCTGGAGATTATTCATTTACGCCCTTTGATAGGGAGAATCTTAAAGCGCCAAATATTTTCCTTCATGGATTAATAATTCAATCATTAGTTGAAAATAAAACAGTTACTCCGATACCAAAGACCCTAACTTATACTTTTTCTTTACTTATAGTTTTATTTCTATCGGTTTTTATTAATAAAGTTCAGCCTACGAGTGGCTTAATAATAACGATATCTTTGATGTTCGGAATTCTTTTGGTCTCTTTTTCAGCTTTTTCTATTTTCGGATATTGGCTTTATACAACTCATCTTATCATGTCTATTTTTATTGTATATTACATCTGGGTACCTTTTAGAGCTATTGCAGAATATAAAACGAGATTTGCAATTCAAGAAGAAGCGAAATTAATTAAAGAGGTCGAAAGCCTGAAGCAAAACTTTATATCATTAATGAGTCATGACCTAAAAACTCCAGTGGCTAAAATATCCGGAATGGTCGATATCATTATGATGCAAGTTAGAGGTCAGGTTGAAATTGAGAATAACTTAAAAATGGTTATGGACTCAACTAAGGAACTGAATAATTTCATTAGTTCAATTTTAGACTTGACCAAAATTGAGTCAAGCAAGGTAAACCTCCAAAAAACCTCAAAAGATGTTAACCAAATAGTCACCTCGGTTGTAGAAGGCTTTAAATTTGAAGCGGAGAGGAAGGACATTGAACTTAACATGGAATTGTCACCTCTTTATCCAATAAAAATTGATGTAGGTTTGTTTAGGCGAATAGCGTCAAATCTGGTCGAGAATGCCATAAAATACAGTGGAAAGGGTAAAGTTGTTGACATAAAAACTTGGGATGATGAAAAGTGGGTTTACATTGAGGTAGTTGATAATGGTGTGGGGATCGGAGAGAACGACATCAAGAGAGTTTTTGATAGATTTTATAGAGTGAAAAACGATGCTAGTCACAGTATTAAGGGAACAGGACTGGGTTTGTACCTAGTGAAATATTTTGTTGAACTTCATGGTGGAAAAATATCCGTAGAATCAGAGTTAGGCAGAGGAACTCGGTTCAAAGTTCAGCTTTTAAATATCTGATTTAAAAATTTAGGAGATAGTCTCATGCATAGGGTGTTAGTAGTAGATGATGATAAAGTTTTACAGGAATCTGTTAAACAAGCCTTAGAATTTCACCACTTTAAAGTAGATGTCGCAGATAACGGTAAGCAAGCCATAAGTGCCGTCTATAGGGAAAAGTATGATCTTGTGGTCATGGATGTCAATATGCCTGAGATGGACGGCATAGAAGCATTAAGTGAAATAAAAAAGTATGATCCTACTATTATAGTCCTTATTTTAACAGCGTACTCTAACGTAGGAGATGCTGTTAAGGTTGTTAAGGAAGGAGCTTATAACTATCTTGAAAAACCTATAAGTGCTGAAAATTTAGTTGCCTTAATTAAAAGGGCTTTAAAAGCCAGGTCTCTTGTAGAAACATCTGCTTTTTCAGCTCCTAGCTTATCTCTTGGACAGAATACTGATGACCAGTTTGTGGGTCAGTCAGACGTAATGAAAAAAGTCTTCAATGTAATTTCTAAGCTTGCTAAGGTTAATACACCTGTCCTTATCAGAGGAGAGTCAGGAACAGGGAAAGAGCTTGTCGCTAAAGCTATCCACTATAATGGTCCCCGTAAGGATGAAAAGTTTGTAACAATTAATTTAGCAGCTATTCCTGACGAGCTGATTGAAAGCGAACTATTTGGTCATGAAAAGGGAGCTTTTACTGGAGCAAATGAAAGAAAGATAGGGAAGTTTCAATTTGCTGATGGAGGAACGATCTTCTTAGATGAAATTGGGGACGTTTCGCCTAGTATGCAAGTAAAGCTTTTGAGAGTACTTCAGGAAAGGACTTTTACTCCAGTAGGGTCAAATAGAGATATTTCTGTAGACGTAAGGATTATAGCAGCGTCTCATAAAAACTTTGAAGGAATGATTGAGAAAAAAGAATTTAGAGAGGACTTATTTTATAGGCTGAATGTTCTACCTGTTTATTTGCCACCACTGCGTGAGAGAGTTTCCGATATTCCTTTCTTGGTGGACTACTACATAAAATACTTCAATAATATACATCATCTGGAAATTAAAGGAGTTACTTCAGAAGCACGAAGCTTAATCCTTAAGTACGGATGGCCTGGGAATATTAGGGAGCTTAGGAATGTTATTGAGCATGCCTTTATAATTGAAACGAGTGATGAAATATATCCATCAGCTCTTCCTGCTAGTTTGACAAAAACTAATATTGAAGACCTGAACAATCAGGAAACTGCACCATCTCCTGAGATAAATTTTGAGGAAATTCAAAACTCAGTTTTGGAAAGTGATAGACAAGAGGAAGAAGTTGAAGGCTATAGCTTTGTGTTTGCTACTAAAAATGAGAGTAATGAAATTAAAATGGACTTTCAGATCGCAAAAGAAATGTTTGAAAAAGAATTCATTGTTCATGCATTAAAGTTGAATAGAGGAAAAATTAACCAAACAGCTTTGAAGGCTAATATACCAAAGAAAACTTTATTAAGAAAAATAGAAAAGTATGAAATTACTCCTAAGGAATTTTATTAGTTAGTGGAAAAGGTGAAGTTTTGAAAAGAATATTTTATATAAGTTTAATTGGAGCTTTAATAATTCTGGTGGATCAGCTTACAAAGGGTGTGGTGCAAGATCATTTCTACCTTGGTGAATCCAAAGTTATTATTGAAGGTTTTTTTAATTTAACTTACGTTAGAAACAAAGGTGCAGCTTTTGGCATGGGGGCAACAGCTCCTGATTGGGTAAGATCTGTCTTTTTCCTTTACCTTCCTGTTGCTGCTTGTTTTTACTTGCTTTTCTTGGTTTGGGTATCTAGAAACCATAAAAATTGGATGCCTTGCTTTGCTTATGGCTTGATCTTTGCTGGAGCTGTGGGAAACCTGATTGATAGGTTCATGCTTAGTTATGTAGTAGACTTTTTAGATTTTTATATTAAGACGTCTCATTTCCCTGCCTTTAATGTTGCGGACAGTTCTATATCAATTGCAGCTGGTCTTCTAATTTTAGATTTAATTTTGGAAAGCAAGAGAAAAGAAAATGGGCAGGAAGAAAAGGAGAGTTAGCCTTTTTAAAGAATTAATTAGGACCCTAGAGAAATTGGAATCTCCAGCCCAGCTGAAATGCCACTGCTGTTAATTAACTTAGCTTTACCCCTTTGCATAACTCCGCCAAATGCCAAAGTTCCATTACTTAAACCTAATTTAAGGTTTCCCATATAATTTTCTATAGTTTTGGCCGATGATCCACCTGTATAAGTTACGTCATGGTTCCCGGAAAAGATATAATATAAGCCTGGTGCAATAAACAGCTTGCTTTTGGCGTGAACCGATATCAATAGAAATGAGATGATTGCAAATATTTTCAGGCGCACAAAAGATATCCTTAGTTTAATATTAATCACACTTGTTCAACTTTTAGAACAAAGATTAATTTGTTTAAAAAACAAAAATGGTTTTTAAACCCTAGGGAACATAGGTTTATTTAAAATTAAAAAGAGTGAGCTCAAGGAACTAGACC
The DNA here is from genome assembly GCA_002715375.1 of Halobacteriovoraceae bacterium. Taxonomy (GTDB): domain Bacteria; phylum Bdellovibrionota; class Bacteriovoracia; order Bacteriovoracales; family Bacteriovoracaceae; genus UBA7317. Next base: position 37,899 of record PAZA01000017.1, on the reverse strand, counting down.
TTAAATTAAGTTTTCGTTTTTTACTTTGAAGATTAGGTATGTCTCTGGTTACTTTCCAGCTTTTTCACTAATTTTTTCTACGTTTTGTTCCTCAATATAAAGGTCAGAAAAAAGCGTCTCGTTTGCCCATGCGTTATAAGCATCTTCATGATGATACATGGTAATAGTTTCCCATGGACAGTCTTGTGAGCAATTTTGACAACCAATGCATCGTGAAAGGTCTATTTCAACAGTTTGTTGAAAAGCTGGGTTATTTGGGTTTGGTCCTGGAACGAGTTCAATAGAGTCAACAGGACAGCCTGCAATACAAACTTCGCATCCTGTACAACCACTTTGATGAACTACGGCTAAGAGTTTTGGTGGTTTTTTTCCCTTTCTTACTGGTTTTAGCCTTGCCGTGTGGAAAGGATTTTCAATTAAAACGGGAGAGTCATCCGACATACTTTTCACCTGGATATAAGTGTTTTTTGTTAAACTACAACCAATGATATCTTATTTCATTATCGTAACAAAGTGAATTTGCTTCATTAGATTTATAAGCTATATTGCTTTTTGTGTAAATTCCTAAAAAATTAAGAAATTAAATAAAATTTATAGAGATGCCTTATGAAAAAATTACGATTTGTGACCGCAGCAAGCCTTTTTGATGGGCACGATGTTTCCATCAATATTATGAGACGATTGCTTCAATCTAAAGGTGTTGAGGTCATTCACCTAGGCCATAATAGGTCCGCAGGAGATGTAGTGAACGCTTGTCTTCAGGAAGATGCTCATGCAATTGCACTGAGCTCATATCAGGGGGGTCACAATGAGTATTTTACTTACGTAAGAGAGTTACTAAATCAGGCTGGTGCTGACAAGGTAAGAGTTTTTGGCGGGGGCGGAGGTGTTATTACTCCATCTGAAATAAAAGCTTTGCATAATAAGGGAATCACTCGGATATATTCTCCAGAAGATGGGATGAAGTTAGGTTTGCCTGGAATCATTGATGACATGATAACAAAAGCAACTTATTCAACTTTAGAAGATATAAACTTTGAAAAAATGTCGGCAAAAAAGAGCTTATCTAATTTAGATATTTCCAAGGTTATAACCCATATTGAAGACTTGGGAGAAACCCCTTTTCAATTTACTGGAGGAGAAGATACTCCTGTATTAGGTATAACTGGTACAGGGGGAGCAGGAAAGAGTTCTTTGATTGATGAGATTCTTTTAAGGTTCCATTTATTTTATCCAAATTTAAAAGTAGCTTTAGTTTCAGTTGATCCTACACGAAAGAAAACAAAAGGAGCCCTTTTAGGAGATAGAATTAGGCTTGGAAGTGCTAGCTATCCAAACTTTTATATAAGATCTCTTGCGACAAGAAATTCGAAAACTGAATTGAGTCCGCAAATTGAAAAAGTAGTTTCCTTTTTAAGGTCTCAAAGCTTTGACTTAGTTTTAGTAGAAACTTCTGGGATTGGTCAGGCTTCTGATGAAATAACGAAGGTCGCAAACAAGTGTATCTATGTTATGACACCAGAGTATGGAGCTCAAACTCAACTTGAAAAAATTGAAATGATCGATGCTGCTGACTTTATTGTTGTTAACAAGTTTGAAAAGCCTAGATCTGAAGATGCTTTAAGAGATGTGTGTAAGCAATATAGAAGAAATCATTTACTATTTGAAGGACATGAAGGCTCACCTAAAAATGAAGACTTACCAGTTTTTGGAACAATGGCATCTCAATTTAATGATTCTGGTGTTAATTCTTTATTTAAAGAAATTTTGGAAAGCTTTAAGTTTGATACAAAAAACATTTCTTCTGTATTTACGAGTAAGGTACCTGAAATTAAATCAAAGATCATAGGACCAGACAGATCACTTTATCTTCGAGATATTGCAGCAACTGTCAAAAATTATAATAAAAATTCAAGAGATATAGCCAAAAAAATTGGAGAGCTCCAAGCTCTAGAAAAGTCATTAGAAATTTTAGGTGATAATGTTGAGTTAAAAAAAGCATTTGAAGAGAAGAAACAAGAAATACCCTCTGAAGCATTCGAGGAACTTGAGGTTTTTGATAAGGCAGCCAAAAGAATTGATGATGGGGAGTTTTCTTATAATGTGAGAGGAAAACCTATTGAGGTTAAAACAAAATATAAGTCATTAGCAGGTTTAAACTTGCCTAAAGTCGCTTTTCCAAGGTTTTCTTCTCTGGAGGATAGATACCTTTTTATAAAAAATCAAAACTTACCGGGAGCTTTTCCTTATGCTTCAGGGATTTTTCCTTTTAAGAGGAGTGATGAGGATCCAAAAAGAATGTTTGCAGGAGAGGGAGGCCCTAGTCGTACGAATGAAAGATTTCATTACCTTTCAAAAAATGACAAAGCTAAGCGCTTATCAACTGCTTTTGATTCTGTAACTCTCTATGGGGAGGATCCTGATAAAAGACCTGATATTTTTGGAAAAATTGGAGAAGCGGGTGTAAGTATCGCGACTTTAGATGATATGGAAGACCTCTTCAGGGGGTTTAATTTATCAGATCCCTATACGTCAGTTTCTATGACGATAAACGGACCGGCACCAATAATTTTGGCAATGTTTATGAATACTGCTTTAAAGCAAGAGCTATCTGCAAATGATCTTGAAAATGAAGCAAAAAAAATTGAGGTTATGAGAAAGATTAGGGGAACTGTTCAAGCAGATATTTTAAAGGAAGATCAAGCTCAAAATACATGCATTTTTTCTCTAGAGTTTGCTTTAAAATTAATGGGAGATGTCCAAGAATATTTTTGTAAAAACCTAATAAAGAATTACTACACGGTCTCTATCAGTGGCTATCACATAGCTGAAGCAGGAGCAAACCCTATAACCCAAATGGCTTTTACTCTCTCAAATGGTTTTACTTTTATTGAGTATTATCTTAATAGAGGTTTGAAAATAGATGACTTTTGTAAAAACTTATCATTCTTTTTTAGTAATGGTTTGGATCCTGAGTATACTGTTATGGGTAGAGTGGCTAGAAAAATCTGGGCAGTTGTTTTAAAAGAAAAGTATGGTGCAGATGTAAAGTCCCAAATGTTTAAGTATCATGTTCAAACGTCTGGGCGCTCTCTTCATGCTCAAGAAATTGACTTTAATGATATTAGAACTACACTCCAAGCTTTTTTGGCTTTGAGTGATAACTGTAATTCTCTTCATACAAATGCATACGATGAAGCCATAACAACTCCAACGGAGGAGAGTGTAAGAAGGGCCATGGCAATTCAAATGATTATTAATAAAGAGTTTGGTTTAAATAAAACGGATAACCCGACTCAAGGAGCTTACCTTGTTGATGAGCTTGCAGATTTAGTTGAAGATGCAGTGCTGAGCGAATTCGAAAGAATTTCTGATAAGGGTGGTGTTTTAGGAGCTATGGAGAGTATGTACCAAAGAGGTAAAATTCAAGAAGAGTCGTTACACTATGAGACTTTAAAAGATAATGGATCCTTGCCAATAATAGGGGTGAATACCTATATTTCTGATAACATTGAGGAGCAATTGAATACAGAGATCGAATTATCTCGATGTACTGATGAGGAAAAGAATAAGCAGATTGAAAGACTTGAAGCTTTCCACGATAGAAATAAGTCTGTTGCAAAAGAGGCTTTAACTAATTTGAGAGATGTTGCTCTAAGGGGCGATAATATTTTTGAAGAGTTGCTGAATACAACTAAGTTTTGTAGCCTAGGACAAATTTCTGAAGTTCTTTATGAAGTCGGAGGACGTTACAGAAGGAATATGTAGATGACAAATAAATCTTCAATTTATACCAAATCGGGAGATAAGGGTAAAACAAGCCTTGTTGGTGGAAAAAGAGTAAGTAAATCAGATATATCACTTGCTTTGTATGGAGAAATTGATGAGCTTAATTCCTGGATCGGTGTTATTTTATCTGAAATAGAAGGTAAAGATTATATTAATAATCAGACTCTACTTCTTAAAAAAGTACAGGTGTCTCTATTCAATTTAGGTTCAAACTTTGCTTGTGAACCGGAAAAAAGAAAATCCTTCAAGCTTCCTCAACTAGTTGAAGAGGATGTATTAAATATTGAGAATGAGATTAATGAAATGGACAGCGATTTGAAGGAGTTAAAAAACTTTATTTTGCCTGGAGGCTCCAAACTTTCTTCTTTTTTACATATACTAAGGACTGTATGTAGAAGAGTTGAAAGAATTCTTATCGCATATAGCGAAAAAAACGGTGATCTTTTACCAAGCTTTTCAGGAGAATTTATCAACCGCCTTTCCGATTACTTTTTTGTTTTTTCCAGATGGGTAAATTTTAAAGAGGGGAGGGAGGAAGAATTATGGAAGCCATCGTTATAAATTATTGAAATTACACACCTTTTTGAGGCCTTGAATAAATGTTATAATATGGTATTGTCTGGCACAAAAAGGACAAAGCCTTAGAAAATGCGTGAATTAGAGGGTGGAAAAAATGGAAAATTCTGAAGGGCTAATTGAATTAACTGAGAAGGCAATAGATCATATTGGACAAATTCTTAAACAAGAGAATCAGTCAAAGGGTGTTGGTATCCGTTTTGGTGTTATAGGTGGTGGTTGTTCTGGCTTGTCTTATAAAATTGAGTTTAGTGAAGAAAAAGAGAACGATAATATTTTAATTTTTGGTGACATAAAAGTACTTATTGACCCAAAGTCTTCCATATACCTTAAAGGAATAACGATTGATTTTAGTGATGGCCTTAATGGAAAGGGCTTTGTTTTCAAAAATCCAAATGCAACAAATACATGTGGTTGTGGAGAATCTTTTTCAATTTCCTAATTATCTAAGTCTTTAAGAATCATTATTTAAAATTTTCCCCAAGGTCAAAAGTTATGAAGCTTTATGAAGCACGTTATAGAGGAGGGATATTAGCCCTAAATAATTGGAGACTTTTTAAAGTCTCTGGCTCAGATTGTGATGCTTATATTCAAAATCATGTCACGAATGATCTCTCTTGTTGTAAGATTAACTTTGCTCAACTAAATGCTCGTTTAGACCGAGTTGGAAAAGTGCAAAGCTACTTTTATGTAGGAAAAAAAGAAGACTTTTATATCATAATTGTACCCGAGGACATGGCAGAAAGTACTTTAAAAGAGTTGGAAAAATTTATTATTATGGAAGATGTTAGTATTTCTGCTATGGAGACTCCACAAGTTTACTTTTCTATTTCTTCTAAAGAATCAGAAATATCAGCTGAAGATCAAAAAAAGGATAATAACTTTCTCTTTGTTGATTATTATGGAGAGGAGGGAGTTCTATTTTGGGGAGAATTTTATACGAAGTTATTTTTTAAGTTTAAAGAGCTCATTCCTTCAAGTGTTGACTCTCAGATGAAAGTTATAAGTGGTTGGGCGGGGTTGGAAAGAAGCTTAGTTTGCGGAAAAATAATTAATGAGACAATTTTGAATGAGTTGGCCATATCCTATTCTAAAGGCTGCTTTTTAGGTCAAGAGACCGTTTCAAAAATCCAAAATAATAGAGGAGCATCTTATTATCCTGTCATTGTTAAAGTACACAACAAGAATTTATTAAGCGATATTCAGATCTATAAAAATAAAAACTTTAATGTTTCAGATAGAAAAGCTGGTATACTTATATCCTCCACAACTTTTGAAGAGGATACTTTAATTCTTGTAAACCTCTATCGAGAATTTAGAATTGAAGGGCGTCAAATTAAAATAATATTTTCTGATGGGTTTTGTTTAGAGGGTGTTGTTACTTTTTTGCCTTTTTTTAAAGATAAATCACTTAAGGACAAGGCAGATGCGATCTACTTTAAAGGACTTCAGCTTTTTCAGGTAGGAAAAGAAGAAAGTGCTTTAGAAAAATTAAAAACGTGCCTTGATTTGTTTCCTCTTCATGCAGATGCTCTTGAATCAATAGGCGTTATTTTTGGTCGGCAAGGTCACTATGAAAAGGCGATTAATTACATGGATAGGCTTCTTGAAATTGATAAAGATTCTGTCATGGCCCATACGAATAAATCTCTTTACTTTATGAAGTTAGGTAAAATAGAGGAGGCAGAAGAAGAAAAGAGTCAAGCCGCCGTGAAGTCTTTTGCTTATTATGGAAGAGAAGCAAAAAAGAAAAAAGAAAAAGAGGATATCGAAAAACAAGAGTTGGAGAATTTGAAGAAAAAAGAAGACATGTTCTTACAGGTTTTATCTATAGATGAGAATGATGTCTTGGCCAATTTTGGTTTAGGAGAGACTTACTTTAAAAAGAAGCAATTACAAAAAGCATTAACTCATCTAAAAAAAGTTTTAAGCATTAATTCAGGTCACTCAATGGCTTATTTGGTATTAGGAAAAGTTTACGAAGGGCTTGGGCAGTTGAAGGAAGCTGAGGACATTTATGTTCAAGGGGTCGAGGTCGCCTCCAAAAAGGGAGAGATGAAACCGGCTAACGAAATGCAAGCTAGGCTCTCTAAAATCAATTAGATAATATTTTCGTTATCAATAAAACTGGATTATAAGGATCTTTTAGATGGCTGGGGTGAGGGGATTCGAACCCCTGACCAATTGATTAACAGTCAACTGCGCTACCGCTGCGCCACACCCCAATCGATATTGTCGAAACCTATATATGCTTGTTTTATTTCAAAATGTCTAGGGAAATTAACTTTAACAAAGAGAATTTAGAAGAGAATAATGAATGACTTAGCGCATGTTTTAAGTGTTTTAATCAAGCTTTTTGTTAAAAGGACGATATAATGAGCAGAGTAGTACATTTCTAATAAATAATATTTATTTTAAAGTGATAAAATGGAAGCATCAGAGAAAATTATAAGAAGTCTTTTAAGAATAATTACTCCTGGTGAAATTTCAGAGCTAACAAAGATTGCTAGTTTAAGACCAAGGGAAGCCTTAACGGAAATAATGTTAAGGGAATACGAAAGAGGCAGAGAAAAACTTGAAAAGGATTCCTCTTCTGAACCAACTCTGGACGAAGATCTAGAAGAAGCCTCTTCTGGACGAACAGTTGATAAGGACGTTAAATTAGTCTTAAAAGGTGGTGAAGAATTATCAAGAGGAAGTCTTTTTATTCTTTTTCAGAAAGAAAAGCTAAGATCTTCAGTTGCAAAAATTAAGGAGAAAGAGGTTTTTGATTCTTATAAGAAAAACTCTTCTGTTGATTTAAATCAGGAAAAACAAAATAGGAAAAGAGATGATAGAAATTTATCATCTCATGTTGGGATATTAATTAATAAAAAGCAATTTTAATCAACTCCAATGAGCTTATTATCTTCACCTGTAGTTACTGATTCATAATAGGAAAGTTGATAAGAACATAGTGTGATTGATTCAGGTCCCGTTTGCTTTCCATTCCCAGAGTTTTTAAGATTGGTAAAGGTAAGGTTTAAATCTTTGTATGTTGTAGATTTATTAAAGTTAATATAGCCAATATCTAGTTCATTAAGGCAGGAATTAATATTTTTTTCATTTTTGGTAAATACTGATGAGGTGAAACCATAAGGCATTTGGTTTACAATATTAATAGCTTCTTCGACTGTCTCAAAAGGTATAAATGTACAATTTGGGCCTAATATTTCTGAGTTAACAAACAAGCTTTTCGGGTTAAATTTTTCAGAGTAATGAATGGAAGGAGAAACGTAATGTCCAGAAAGCTCTTTTGTTAGGATTTTTCCTCTCATTATTTCTTCTATTCCCTCTCTTTTTGCCATTCCCATGTAGAGAAGATAATTGTCGACAGCTTTTTTGTCCACTAAAGGTCCCATAAATGGTTCCTGTTTGTATTTAGTAGGGTGATCAACAATTATTTTCTTTGCTGTTTGATGAAATTTTTTAATAAATGAATCAATAAGGCTCTTATGGATAAGGGCTATACCCGTAGATGAACAGTTTTGGCCAGAAGACAAAAAAGCGCCTCTTGTTGTTTCAGTTAGAGCACTTTCAATATCAGCGTCTTCACAAATTATAGTAGTATTTTTTCCTCCTAGTTCTAAATTGACAACTTTTCTAAGATCATCATGTGTAGCCTGTATAATTTTTTTTCCTGTTTCAATTGAGCCTGTAAGAAAGACTCCTTTAACCGCTTTATTCAGAGAGAGTCGCCTTCCGATTTCATCGCCTCCTTGAATTAAATTTATGACCCCTTTTGGGAAGCTAGCTTTGATTAAACACTCAGTTAGAATTTCTCCAGAGTAACAAGTTTTTTCAGAAGGTTTAAAAATTATACTATTTCCTGATAGAAGAGCCGTTATAATTTTTGAACTAGTGATAAAGCAGGGCTCAATAAAAGACCCTAGAATTAAGTGAGGCCCAATTGGTTTAAGCATAGAGCCTCTTTTAAGATTCAAATTATCGTCAGAGACTTTTTGAGATTTTATTATGGCATCTGACTTGGATATGAGAATATCTATATAAGAGATGACATTTTCTATTTCCTCATGGCTTTCCCAAATAGGTTTTCCCGTTTCAAGGCTTACAGATGTTGCCAGTTCTTTTTTCTTTAAAACAACTTGCTCTTGGTATCTTTTTAGTGACTGTTTCCTCTGTTCATAAGGAGTTTTTTTCCAGGAATTAAAGCCAACTAGTGAAGATTCTATCGTGGGCTCTACGTGAGAATAATCCACGAGACACCGCCAGAGTTGTTGTTCTAATTGAGCTGGGCAGTACTTATCTATAAAGAAATCAGTCGCTTCTGGTCCAGTTGTTTTGGGAAAGGTAAAAACACCATCAAAAAAGTTTCCCTTGAGTGCAAATTCCATTTTTTCCTCATTTTGATAATTATTTAATTTTCTTAAGCTATAAAAAGATTCCAGAAAATGTCTGATCTTTCTTCATATCAAAGTATCGAAACTGATCTGGTTTAACCACAATTGTAACATTTTCTTTATCTATTTGATGAATATTTGCAAGAATTTTAGTTGAGTAAAACTCATCAACCTCAGAGGAGAGAGAAATGAGTAATTGCTTCGCATTTTTTTCATCATAATGTTGATCATTAGTTATAACTCCTTTAATCATTTCTCGTATTGGTTTAATTTGGTTTAAAGGGACTCTGTAGTGGGGTCCTCCATCAAATGGGTCAACCTCCTCCATGAATTTAAAGCCAATGCTTTCCAACATCTTTTTTACAGGCTTAGTATATGGGCCAACTTGTCCTATCACTTCTTTTGCCGACTGAGGAAGCAGACTTTCATATATAACTTCTGATGGGTAAAGGTTTAGAATGAATTCTTTATTTGAGAGACTAAGCAAGTCAGCTTTTTTGTAGTCCATATGGAAGAACTTTTCTCCTATTGCGTCCCAGAGGGGAGAGTTTCCTTTTTCATCAAGAGGAGGCATTAACTCTGAATGAATTTGTTCTGTGAATCTGTTAGAGTTTAACCCCATGTATAAAAACCTGATAAAGGACAGTTGCTTTCCTAATTTATCTTTGTTTCCGCGATAATCTGGATTTAAAACTAATCCCCCTATTTCAGAGTAGCCGTTTGTTTCGTAGCCAAGTTTGAGGGTTTTGTGTGAATAAGTCTTTTTTAGTGTAGTGCTTTTTTTCTCTTCAGTGCCTAGCTTGAGAAAAAAGTGAGGTTCTTCTTTTGTTCCATGCTTAGCATGAATCATTGAAACACCAATAATTTTAGCGGAGGTTAAATCTTCGAGTATAAATATATAATAGTTCTCTGAAAGGTTTTTAGATGGGTTTCGAAAAGACTCAACCGAGGATTTGATTTTTTCTTGGAGGAGATCCTTATCGGAGGGTAGATTTATAAAATTCATTAATTTGCTTAGTTCAAACAAGTCATTGAGGTCTTCTTTTCTTACTGATCTTAAAGCAAACATTAAATCCTCTCTTGGGCTAGTTTGTTATAGTGATAGAAGTTAACAAAAGGTTGGTTTTTATCAATTATTCTTATATTGATCAATTTAAAACAAATCTAAAGTTGTTTTCTCAACTATAGCGAAAATTTCTTTTATATGTTCATCAGTTAAACTTAGAGGTAGCAAGAACCTAACTCGTGTAGGTTTATCTCCAGCAATAAAAGAAATTATTCCATTTTGGTAAAGTTTTTTTATAAAATTAATAGTAGAAGGCTTATCTGAATCACCAACTTCAAAAGAGATCATTGTTCCAATTCCACCATAATACTTAATTTTTCCCTTGCAAGTCGTTTCCGAAAGTTTCTTCAAAGATGATAGAAAAGCATTTTCGATTTGATGTATTCTTCCATTTTCTCCATAAAATGGTCCTTTTCTGAGATAATTTACAATTTTTTGTCCTGCAATTATGGTGGCGAGAGCGCCATTAAATGTACCAGCAATCAAACCAGGGCTTGGGTTTAATTCCTCACTGTACAAAGTTCCGCAGACTTGAAGAGCTTTTCCAACTGTTACTATATCGACGTATTCATCTAATTCGAACATTTGGAATGCAAACATTTCTCTAGTTCTACCAAAAGTTTGTACCTCATCAACCCAAATGTAGAGGTTTTTTTCTTTTGCCCATTTGAAAACTTCTTTATAGAAGTGCTTGGTACCGTATACAAATCCAGCTTCACCTTGAATGAGTTCAATCGTAATTGCACAAATTGATTCAGACTCTTTTTTCCAAATAGCCTCTAATGCATCCAGAGTCCTTTTAAGAGAGCTTTGTGGATTTTTTTGATCGAAGTGAGGTACATGACAGACCTCTAAGGTTTTAGGCATGTTCTCTCTATACTTAGGGTTAAAAGTTATATCTTGAGTAGCAATACTTCTCCCTGCGAAGGCTTGATTGAATGCTATAACCTTATATTTGGGGGCTTTTTTTTGCCAAATCATTTTAAGTGCGGAGTCGTTTGCAAAGCTTCCGCTCCCAGCGAACCAAAAGTGCTTTAATCTTGAGTTTTTAACGCTTTCTAGGATCTCTTCAGTTAGGCGGAGAGGCTCTTTATAGTTTAAAAGGTTTCCGCAAGTCATAACATCGGAGGTAGCGGCTTCTAGGTGTGACTTTATGTAGAGCGGGTGTGAGTGACCTAGTAAGTTGGGTCCCATTGCTCCAATTAAATCATATTTTACTGAGCCATCAATAAGTTGAGTAAAAGGACCATGGCCATATCCAGACGATAAGTAAGGAAAAAAAGACTCCCTTCCCTTGTTTTTTTCGTAAGACTTTATTGCATCCTCCATACTTGAAAAGTCTTCTTCTTTAGAATGTTTAATCTTATTTACTTTTTGATGCTCAAGCAGAATGGAGGAAAAGAGCTCATTCATTTGGTTTTGTGTTTCCACGCTTAATTTTCCAATGTCCATTTTAGTCCTTCTTAAACCCCAAGGTAGTAACGAGATATTTTTTTAGATGAGATTTTCCGCCTTGCAGAAAACTCCTCTTGATTTATAGGGTACTGGTTTAGATAATTACAATATGGAAAAGGTGAAAGCAAATGAATGGGTTGAGAACTTAAAGAAGCTCTATGTTGAAGCAGATTATAAAAGTGTAGAAAAGAAATTGCGTCAGAATAAGTCTGCTTATGCTGATGGGGTCTATTATTACAATATTGGAACTCTGCATATAAAAAAAGGTGAGATAGGCTTGGGGCGATATGGTCTAGAGAAAGCCTTATCCCACGGTTTTCAGTCTCCTCAAGTTTTTCATAACCTGGACCTTGTCAGGGAGAAAATCCAGGTTGAAGATATTTCAAGTTCTAGCCTTTTTAATTATGGGGGCATTGAGAGACTCAAGATGTTTTCTTTTGAAAACTATTTAAGTCTTACTTTAGGGTGTTTGATATTTCTTGTTTGGTTAATGAGGTTTAAGTTTCTTGAATCAAAATTAAGAAGGTTATTTTTAATCCTGCTTGTTTGTATTCCGATTTTATTCAAGACTTTTTATCTTAATACTTTAAAGTTTGCAGTTGTATTAAAAAAATCTCAAGCTTATGAAGGGCCTTCAAAAATTTATTCGAAAGTTTTTGATTTGGAAGAAGGATCAAAGGTGTTATTGAGTCAAAAAAGCGGCAAGTGGTATTTAATTGCTTCTCCTCCTCAAATGAGAGGATGGGTTCAAGAGCAAGTTATAGGAAAACTCTAAGAATGGTTAAGTTAATTATATGAAAAGTTATGAAAAAGGTGTTAAGGAAAAAATTGAACAGGACAGGGCTTTGCCTCCAAAGCTTGACTTATCTTTACTAAAATACTTTTGGCAGGCGGGACCATTTTCTGGAAGAAGCAATAAAACAATTCCAAAATTCCTAAGAAAGATAGAAGTACTGAAAACCTTCACAGATAATGAGCTGAGAATTCTTTCAAAGTATTTGCACTTGAGGCAATTTCTACCAGATGAGCCTGTATTCGAACAAGGTGACTTAGGGGTAGGTTTTTATTTTGTTTATACTGGCCAAATAGATATAAGAGTTCAGTATGATGAATTCGATGAGCAAATTGAGGATGCAAGAACGAAGCTTGATGGAAGAAAGGTGTTATCCCTAGAAGTATATGATTATTTTGGTGAATTAGCCTTGTTACAAGAAAATAATTTTAGAACAGCGACAGCTCTATCTAGGGATAGTAGTCAGCTTTTAGGTATTTTTAAGCCTGATTTAGAAGTTCTTATTGATGAGTACCCAATTGTCGCTACAAAGTTACTTCAAAGTATTTCTGTGATTTTGGCAAATAGACTATTTTCTATAACATCCGAGGTTCGGGCCCTTAAGATGAAGATTGCCAATATGGAAGAAAATTATGAAAAACTTCGAGAAGATAAAGGCGAGGAAGAAAAGTGAAGTATTAAGGTTTGTTTTCTTTTTCTCAGTTTTTATATTTTCAGCTTTAGCTTTAATATTTTTACCGCGCTTAACGATTCCCTTGGTTATTGCTTACGTATTTTACTTGGTTATGCGACCTATAATGCCTTGGCTTATGAAGAGAGGGTTAAGTAGAGCATTTTCCATAGGTATTGTTTTTTTTGGTATGATCTTTTTAACAACTTACCCTGTTTATAAAGTTGTTCCAACTATCACTGAAGAGACAAAAAACTTTCAATTCTTCCTGCCTAAAATTGAAAAATATATAAGAGATAACTATAGGTTGTTTTCTGAAAAAATAAAAAATAGAACAGGTTATGAAATTGGAGATGAAGTTTTAACAAATAGTCTTCGCTATGGGACTTTAGCTTCAAAAACGGTTTTATTAAGTGTTCCTCAAATCTTAGCTTCTTTGATTGAGTGGATAATTCTAGTCCCCTTCTTTATATTTTTCTTTTTGAAAGATGGGAGGTCATTCAAGTTTAAGTTATTGAGTTTGGCTCCTAATAGTATTTTTGAGCGGGCTTATTTTCTTTTTCATCAATTTAACAAGAAATTTGGAGACTACATTTTCGCTAAATTTATAGAGGCTAGCATTGTAGGTTTTATTATAACTTCAGGCCTATTAATTATGGGTGTAAAGTTTTCGTTCCTGCTAGGGCTTGTGGCAGCTGTAACAAACATTATCCCTTATATTGGCCCCTTTATAGGAATGGTTCCGGCAATTGCCTGGGGGATCGCAGAGTTTGGTCTGAGCCCTAACTTTGGGGCTATAGTTATTTTATATCTCGTTGCAAATACTATTGATCTTGCAATCGTTTTCCCAATACTTGTTTCCAAAATAGTGGATTTACACCCTCTTGTTGTTGTAGGGAGTGTAATCCTAGGGTCTCAATATTTGGGTATTTTGGGAATGGTTTTGTCTATACCTCTTGCTGCGTCATTGAAGCTAGTTCTTTTAGAGGTCTACTTTGAAGTTTATGCTTTATCAAGAAAGTGAAACCTTATTAGTTAAGAAGGAGTTTTGACTGAGACAAATTCTAGGTGGTAGAGTCACCTAGGTTAGTTTGTGTAATTATTTTGAGAGGGAAGTATGAAAATCGTTTTGTTAGCTTTGAGTGTAATCGTAATAACGATGAACCTTTCTTGTAGTTCAAAGCGTCCCAAGGGACAAACTGAAGCAGAAGTTTTATATAAAGAGTCAAAGCAATTTATGGAAGATGGCCAATATTTACTAGCTATTGAGAAGCTAAATAAAATCCAATCTGAGTTTCCCTTCAGTTACTATGCAACCCCTTCCGAGCTTTTAAGGGCAGATATTTATTTTGCACAGAAGAATTTTCAAGAAGCAGCAGCTTCCTATAAAGTCTTTTTAGACCTTCATCCTCGTCATAAAAGAGAGTCTTACGTCTTATATAAATTATCAGAGTCTTATTTTAAACAATTGCCATCAACTCATGATAGAGACTTAGAATCAGGTGAAAAGGCGATTATTTCTTATAGGAGGCTTCTTAGAAAGTTTCCTAATTCTAGATACGTTAAAGAAGCGAAAAGCAAGATAAAAGCTTGTAATGAAATGATTAAGCTTAAGGAGATTTATATAGCAGATTTCTACTTTAGAACGGATGTTTTTGTTTCAGCAAGGTATCGATACTTGGGAATTATAAAAAACTATAAAGAGAAGCCTTTAGTAAACTTGGCAATAGAAAGGGTATTAAAAAGCTCTTATAACCTGAAAGAGTTTTCTGAATGCTCAAAATTTTACAAAAATTATAGAAGTCTTGTCTCTGAGGAATATAAAAGTAAAATAGAAAAGTTAGGAGAAAAGTGTAGAAATGCTTTACAAAACTCCTAGATAAAAAGTTAAAAGGAGTAAGGTTTGGAAGGTCTCTCTGAGAAGAACTTACTTGAAAAGGGTCTATCTCTTTTCTCTAGAGGTGAATATAAGAAGGCTGAGAAAGTATTAAGCGAAGTACTTGAGATCAACAAATGTAATGTAAAAGCGATTTTCTCTCTAGCTAATATTTTTCATATTAAAGGTGAGCTTGGAAAGTCTTTAAAGGCATTCAAAAAGGTTTTAGAACTAGATCCTTCGCATACTGATGCTGCTGTAAGTCTTTCTGTCATTTATAACGATATAGGTGAATATGGGAGCGCAAAAAAAGTTTTTGAGCAAGCGAATCAGAGAGTAAGGAAGAAAGTTGACGGTGTGAGTTTTGAAGATGGGCATATAAATAAGAAGTTTGCTCTTAAGCACCATGAGCTTGGAGATCTCTATAATACTTATCAAAGGTATGATGAAGCTCTCTTTGAATACAACAAAGCTGTAGCTTTAGATTCTTCTTTGCTTGAAGCAAGAATTAAGGTTGCCAAAGTTTATGCTAAAAAAGGGTTTTTCTCGAAAGCTTTTGATGAGCTTCAAAGGTTGCAAAATGAAGCTCCAACATATTTGCAAGCTAGAGTTGCTTTAGGTGTGCTTTATTATGGAAGAGGACAAATTTTAGAAGCACAGTCTCAATGGGAAAAAGTTCTTGTCAAAGATCCTCACAACAAAGAAGCCGGAATGTACCTCAACCTCTCACAAACTGCGACAGAGACAAAGTTAACCTAGTGATTAATGTAAGGGCCAGGTTTTTGAAGGCGCTCTTGAGGAGGAGTTTCAGGTGCTTTTGACTCTTCTTCATTTTGCCTTATATCTGTGGTTATCTTAGCTGTTGTTCTTTTCGAATCATCAGAGTCAAAACTCATAATCGACTTTTTTAGATCGGAGTACATTTCGTACTTAACTTCTAGCTTGCTATCTTGAAGGACAATTTGTCTGGCTAGCTTGTTTTTGTTGTTGATAATGATAGGAGCCTTAAGGTTTGCCGACATTTCCGTAACTTTCTTAGGAATTGTCAGGATTGTATAAACACTGGCATCGCTAAGGTTCTCAAGCTCAAGACTTGTAAACTCTGGAGGGAGAAGCTTTACAGAATAGCTAGGGCAGAAAATGGATGGCTCAATAATTGGAAAAGCAGTACTCTTATCGTCAATAGATTGAAACCACAAAATAAGGGTTTGATCACCTGGGTCTACAATGAAAAACTTCTTAAGGTTTTCAAAACCAAGGAGGCCTTCTTTGAAGTGGATTATATCGCTTTTTTTCACCTCAAGTTCACCAAATCTTGTTGTCGTGACTTTCACAACCTGCCTCCATTTTATTGATATGGTCCAGTCCCATCATAGGATTTTAGCAGTGATATTATCGGTTCCGCAAGAAGGTTTTTATTTCTTCTTGTAGAGTTCATCAGATAGGGTACTGATTGTGTCTAGATCAGTCCTTGACGCTTCTTGGTTTTGTTCTTGAATAGCTTTATAGACTTCTTCTCTGTGAATTTTTGTTTCTTTTGGGGCTTTTATACCTAAGCGGACCTGCTTGCCTTTAATCTGGACAACTACAATTTTAATGTGGTCGTCTATAGCAATGCTTTCTCCTAGCTTCCGTGTCAAAACGAGCATTTTTGTTCCTACTTTCCAGTTCCTAGAATTAAACTTGGTGCGACTACGCCGGAAATGTTTCTATATTATTTTGCCTAATAAANTGCAAGCAAAAAAAGAAGACAATATTAAAAATACGCCTTCTCTAACCAAGTTANCCNTTATCTNAAAAAATCNAAAAGNGTCTGATTAATAGTNTTNTTTCCTGTTTTATANGCAGTTTTTAANATNGATTCTTGCTTAATCATGTCAGCATANAGCTCTGCAATGTCACTATCAACAAGGTAACTTCTTCTCTCTTTATTACTAATAACCTGGGACTCAAGTATNTCTTTNGATGTTTCGATGTTTCGCGTTATTGAGCCAATTCTAGTTCGCAAGGTTACTAATCGAGATACAGTGCCATCAAACTTTTCCAAGAGGGATTGAATTGTGTTTGCATCATTATTTTCTAGGGCTGCAATAAATGTATTAAGTTGTTGAAAAATATTGTCTTTTTTTCGAAAATCAGCATCTATAGCTTTTGCATTTTTTTTGTAAATAGAGTTGTTTAGGCGCCCCCTGTCAATAAAGGCTTGATTTTTATCCAGTTGATCTTTTGGTATATTTCTATAAAGAAAGTTTCTGGTGTCGTAAAGATCAGGAAATTCATCTAAAGGGTGTTCATTTCTATAATCTGAGTTCTCTGAAGTATAAAAGACTTCTTTTCCATTAAGGTTAATGGGAGTAAAAAAGTCTTTGCTAACTTCAAGGGTCATATGTCCCTCGTCACCAAAGTAGTTTCCTTTTATATCAAAGGGAGCTTTGAGGGTAGAGAAACCAGAAAATATGTATCTGTTTCCAATTCGTTTGTTAGCTATTGAGAGAGTTTGATTTAGAAGTTCTCTAATTTCATTTGCTACATTTTTTCTAATCTCTGGATTGTAAATATCTGATGATTGTGCAATGGCTCTTTCTTTTGCGACCATTACAATTTCTGTGAGTTGCTCTAGAGCAGCTTCTGTTGAGGATAATTGAAGCATGGCATAGTTTGAATTTTTTAAATATTGTTCGTTATCAGAGTTTTTGGCTTGGATATTTAGAGCTTCTATATTCCCTACGGGGTCGTCTGAGGGCCTCCTTACTTTCTTTAAAGTAGAGCCTTTTAGCTGGAGGTCTTCCATTTTTGACTTGGCTAAATTAATTGCATATTGTAGCGCAGTTGATTGACTGTTTTCTGATACCCTTGTCATCTAAAGTCTTACCTTTTTAATAAGCCAATAACAGTATGAAACATTTGGTCCGCAGTATTAAGTATTTTTGCAGAAGCCTCATAGGCATGTTGGTAGCGGACCATATTAGCGGTTTCTTCGTCTATAGAAACACCTGATATTCTTTCCCTGACGGTTTTTTGTTGGTTAAGAATTCCTTCTGCTTGCTCGGAATCCATAATGGCTTTACTTGTTTGAAGTCCAATATCTGCTATTGATTGTAAGTATTTTTCTTCTAGCGTAGCTGTTCCTTGGTCGAATAACTTTTGATGTTGTATTTTTGAGATAGCAATAGAAACCCTGTTGTCACCAGGGCTGTTTGGCTCTAAGGCTGTAACAATATTAGTTAAGTCTGCAAGAACATCTTCATCTAATTCTATTAACATCGCAGCATCTTTAGGATTTTCAAGGTGTCTAAAAAACTTTATTCCCGTTGTTTTTCCCTTTGCATCCGCCTCAGGCAAGGTACCGTTTTCTCCTAGGGGAATATCCCTATTTACGTATCCTCTTTCGTGCAATCCATTTACTGTTTTAACTAAATTGAAAGCGATATCGTCCATTGCATTTTGGAGCCTTAAAATATCTTCATTCCTAGTTTTCATGAGACTTGAAAGTTTTCCGCCTCGAAATTTGTTTGTAAGGTTTTGGTCCGGTCGCTCTCTAAATGTTATACTTAAAGAGTTCGCCGTATCATTAAGAGACTCTTTTCTATTTACTCTAGAGGTTTCTAGCTTTTGAAATTTAGGGCCAGAAATAATTGTCCCAACATTTTTTATAGCTACGTTAAACTGTCCGTTATTATCTCGATAAGTTGTAAGGTCAAAGCTTTCAGCTAGCCTTTTTACAGCTAAATCTCTCATATCCCGATAATCACCAGTTTCTTGATTACTAACCTCTAAGATTTGAATTTTTTGATTAAGCTCAGCAATTTGGTCCATAGTCTGGTTAACTTCTTCAACAAGATTTACAGTTTTTTTATCAATTTGTGATGAAATTTCATTTAGAGTCTGCCTTATTCTGTGTATATCTTCCACTACCATAACAGCGTTGTCTCTAACAACAGATCGAACTGTTACATTTTCGGGTTGAACAGCGAGTTCTCTAAAAGAATTAAAGAACCTGGTTAAAATTTGATTAAGTCCTTCTCTATCAACCTCATTAAAGATATCTTCAACTCTATTTAAGGAAAACCTTCTTTCATTATGGAAATTATATTTAGAAGTAGCATCTCTTAAGTTTTTTTCTGCATTTTCATCATGTACTCTTGAAATATTGACTGTTCGGGCCCCTGTTCCTTGTACTAATCCTTCTTTTAAAACAGGGTTATTTGTAGTTTGAAGAAGTCTTTGTCGAGAAAATCCTTCTGTATTAACGTTTGCCAGGTTATGACCTGTAGTTTTTAGTGATACCTTTGAAGCTTTTAAACCCGTAAGACCAATATTAAGAAGGTTTGACAAAGTTCCCCCCTAATTCGTCAGAGTTTTTCTTTACTACATTATTAACCTTATTTGTGGTAACTCCTCTCTTTGTATATGTTTCATAACTTTTTTTACCTTCAACATTACCTTTCATTTCATTTAGTGAATGGATCGCTTTATTAATGAAAATATGATTTTTTTTATTTTGAGCTTGTATTTTTTCAATAATATTAATAAGGAGATTGTTAAAATTACTTAGATATTTCTCTTCAAGGCTCTGTTCAACGTTCTCCATTAGAGAAAGTAGTTCATTTACGTTTTTAATTTTTCCAAATTTGTATTTCTTTTTTACATTTTCGTTTGTTTGAAGGAATGTATTTATTTCATCTATAATCTCTGAACGCAAATTATCTAAAATGTTTATTCTGTCGATAGTTTTGCTTTTGGTATTTATGGTCTCTTCAAGTTTATCCATGTCTGTTTTGAGGAGATGAGTATATTCATCGCAAGTAAGATTGAATAATGTTGCATGCTCTTCACAAAACCTTTTCCAAATATCGGTTACTTGATAATAAAAAAAATTAATTTTATCGCCTTTTGGATTTAATTCTTCTTCTGTCATATTTAAACCACTATAAATATTAATTTTTAAATTTCATTTTCCAACATCTTTTCAGCAAGTAAGTCATAGTTAATTTTATATGAACCATTTTTAATTTGATCCTTAATCTTTTCAACTTTGATTTGATTGTCCATATCTGGACTTTCATCTACTACTCTCTTTATTCTAGCAAAATCTTTAATTGCTTCAGGTATGGTAACTTTTGCATCTAATGAAGAGAATTTTTCCCCCTTCTTTTTTTGTTGAATTTCGTCATTGTTGTCTTTCATCTCATTAAAGAACTTTGTTCTTTTGGGGCTTTTATTTGAGTCAGAAAATAGTCTAAAAGGGTTAACGGTATTATTTATCTTATTCATTTTTATTATCCTTTTGAATGTTGTCTGCTTTAGTAATTTGTTGTTTTTTTTCAACATCTGGTGAATATTTTTGAATTTTTTGTTTGTTCGCATTCGGTTGTAAGTTTTTCATAAAGTACTCATAAGATGCCTTATTACGAAGGTGAGGAGGATATATTTGATTGAGAATTAGTTTTTGAATCCCTAGACCACCATTATTTTTTGCCATAATATTGGAGCGTTCCTTATTGATTAAGCCATTGTAGTACTCAACCGCTGAACTTTCAGGGTTGTTTTTATTAATAGTATTTTTCATTTTTGAAATCATAAAATTTAAAAACTGGGTTTCCATTGAAGATGCAACTTTTTTATAAGGATCAGGAATAAACTTTGAATCATTACTTTTATTGATGGATTTAAAATTTTTTATTGCGATTGGCTTAGCTTTTTCAATCATAAATATTTCCTAATTATAAAAACTCTAGGTCGCTAATTAAAGCTCCATTACTTTTTAGTGTTTGAAAAATTGGGATTAAGTCTTCCGAGGTTACACCAAATGCATTTAAGGACTTAACAAGATCTTTTAAAGTACTTTTTTGATTTACAAAATAAAGACGTGACGGGGCAACTTCACCTTCTACTGGAGCTGCTTGATTTTCTTCTTGAATAACTATAGATAAGTCACCATGGCTAATAGCTACTGGTTTAAGTGTTACATTACCTCCAGCAACTACAGTACCTGTCTTTTCATTAATAACTATTTTTGCTTTTTGGTCTGGATTGATTTTTATATTTTCTAATATGGCCATTAATTTAACAATTTTTCTTTGGTAATTTATTGGAACAATTAGGTCAATAGTTGTCGAATCTCTCGCGATAGCAAATTTTCCTCCAAATTGTCGATTTATGAGCCTTTCAACTCTCGCGGCTGTAGTAAAATCAGGGTTTCTCAAACTTAATCTTAGAGATTTCTTTTTATAAAACTCATTTGGAATTTCTTTTTCTATTATTGCACCATTGGGAATAATCCCTGAAGTTGGAAAGTCTGATCCTTGTTGAAGGCCACCAATAGAAAGGGGGCCTGATGCGATAGCATAGGTACTATCATTTCCTCCTTTAAGAGGCGTTATTAGTAATGTGCCACCAGCAAGAGAGCTTGCACTGCCAATTGAAGACACAAGAACATCAATTTTTTGGCCAATCCTTGGGAATGGAGGTAGTTTGGCTGTTACTATTACTGCTGCAACATTTTGGGAGGGAATTTCTTCTTGTGTTTTTATCCCAAGTCTTTGAAACATTTTTTTTAAAGACTTATTTGTAATTTCTCCACCACCATCACCAGTACCATTTAAGCCTATAACAAGGCCATAGCCGACTAATGGGTTTTCTCTGACTCCATTTATATTTACTAAATCTTTAAGTCGACTAAGACCTTCTTCTTGAGATAATAGATCTGAGCTACTATTTAGGTAAAGAGTTAGCGATAAAAAAATAATTCTAAAAAGGAACATAAATCACCTAATTATTTTTATACTTGATTCTAAAAAATTATCTGATGTTACTTTGTCATCAGGGCTAACATCTTTTCTTGCGATTAGCCCCTGTATTTCAATAAGTCTTTTTCTTTTTCGAAATAAGACTTCTTTTCTTCCTCTTACAATGACGTATAAATTATTTATTTCTTCTGTGACGACGGATGATAGTTGTCCAACAGTCTCATCTAAGCTAGATTCTTTTTTTTCATTATCTTGTTCGTTAGTTTCTGGCGTTGGCTTTTTTTCCTCTGTTTTTTCACCCGTTTGTGCAATCTTTTTCTTTTTTCTTTTCGGAAAAGCCTTTTTTAACTCTCTTGTTATAATATTTCTGAGTGTTGGTTTTATTTCGACTAAGATAATATCTCCACTTTTTTTTCTCTTGTTTTCAACAAAGAAGTCATTATCAAAACCATTTCCAAACCAAAGGCTTTGATTTGAATCCTCATTTAAATCATCTGCTGAGAGACGCTTTTTAAAGGGAGCTTTCCTCTTGTAAAGTCTTTTGGTGCTTGGTTTAAGTTTCCTTGTTTCTTTTGTTGATATTGGTGATTTTAAGGAATTGTTTGGGGCTTTTGAATCCCTAAATTGATCGAATACGTCAACTTTTCTTTTTTTCATTATCTTTTCTTCTCTATCAAGCTGCCTATAAATTTTTGAAACATATCTAGCGCATGAAGAAATAAATATAAGATAGATCAAAATTAATAATTTAATTATTTTCATATTTCTATATTTACCTTATTGAAATCTATTATTTTTCCAAAAATTACTCTTTTACCTTTTTTGTTTTTTAAGGGAATTACTTCGCCATAGTGACCACCCTTCTTTGCTATTGCTATTCCAGATAGCTTAATCCCTTTATTTGAAAGAATAATTTTTACTGGTGTAAATGGACGTACGAGTTTTATAGGTATCAGATCCCTTTTTAATATAGGAGCCCCTTTTTTTAAAGTTTTTGTAGGCTTAAAGAAAATTATTTTGTCAAAACTTTTAAAGTATTTACCTGGGAAAGTAGTTTCAATCCACTTTTTAGAAAAATCACTTTTAAAAAGTTTCTTGTTGTTAAAGTAATCGATGTTTTTTTTGGGAATAATTATTTGAGATCTGGTTAGTAGTGTTAACTCTATCGGGACAGAATAAGATACATTTTTTTCAAAGTTTTTAACTTTTACTAAGATGGTTTTTTTTCCAGGACTACTACAGTCCTCGCACGATAAAGAGATTTGATCATTTTTCTCTAATGTTAAAATGGAAAATTTGTTGTCACTACTTAATTCTTTTAAAAAAATATTATTAGGAAGCTGCAATTGTTTAAGTATTTTTATAAAGCTTGATATTTTAATTTGGCTAGGTTTTATTATGACTTTAACGCCTAGATCCTTCGGAAGATAAAGCTTTTGAAAGTTTCTTGTCGTGAATGACCCTTGAGCACTTTTTAGTAAGTTTAAAAACATGAGATTTATTTTTTTTGAGCATGTTGTTCTTTTTATAGACTTCTGTAGTTTTTCTTCAGATGCTTTTTCTGTTTTATAGATATGATTGTAAGAGTTTATAATGCAACTTTTTTTAAGTTTTATATCGATAGATGTATAGCCTAATTTAATATTAAGTATTTGAAATATAATTAAGAAAAAATATAATTTAAACTTTTTTAGATTCATCTTATATTATTTATTGTTTGAAGCATCTGATCAGCTATTCCCATAACTTTGGAATTCATTTCGTATGCTCTTTGTGCCTTTATTAGACTTGTCATTTCATTCATAATTTTAACATTAGAAGACTCAAGTGTTCCTTGTTCAATCGGTCCGGAGTTCTCTTGACCAGCTATATTTTGAATAGCTGGACCACTTGAAGTTGTTGTTCTAAAGAGATTTCTACCCATAGATTTTAGGCCTACAGGGTTTATAAAAGTAAAAACAGGCATCTGACCTATGTTTACCGGCTCAATCTGCCCCTCAATATAAGCATCAACCTTTCCATCATTGGATACATGTACGCTTTTGGTATTAGGTGGAAAGACTAAGCCTGGAAAAACTTTGTAGCCATTTTTGTCAACGAGTGTTCCAGTTTTTTCAACATTAAATGAGCCATCTCTGGTGTATTGTACTTCTCCCGATGGCATTATTAATCCAAAAAAACCTTGTCCTCTTATCATAAAATCGAATGGATTATTTGTTAGTTGAGGGTCTCCTAACGAAAACTCTTTTCTAACAGCTGTTACTTTTGCACCTGTGCCTATTTGTAAGCCGACATTATATTCAGTTGTTGCGCTAGATTTTGAACCTGCTTCAGTTATTGTTTCATAAAGTAAATCTTCAAACTCTGTTCTTCCCTTTTTGAAACCTATTGTATTCAAGTTTGCTATGTTATTCGATATAGCGCTGACGTTTTGCTCTTGGGCACTCATGCCTGTTGCTGCAGTGTTGAGAGCACGAAACATGGGAAAGGCATTGAATGTAAAAATCAGACTAAAAAGAAAAATAGAATTTTTCATGCTACCTCTCTATTATTAAAATTTTGCGATCTCATTTACGGCTCTTCCACCAATACTGTCATAAGTTTTTATAGCTCTTTGTAGGCTTTCAAAGTGTCTGTATGTTTTAAGAAGTTCTGATATTTCTCCAACAGGATTAACATTTGATTGCTCTACAAAACCTTGTAGGATTTTACTTTCTGCGGGGTTTTCAATTATATTTTTTATATCTTTGTTAATAAATAAAGAATTCCCTTCCTTTCTGAGGGCATGGATGTCTTTGAATTCTACTAAAGATATTTTTGAAATAAGCTTTTTGCTTATATGAATTTCTCCCTCTGGGGTAATATTAATGTGCCCAGGTGTAATGGTAATAATCCTATCTGTTGGCTTTTTTATATCTGGACTTTGCTTTAATTGAGAAAGAAGCTTATTGCCGGAGGTCGTTACAAGATTACCATCTTTGTTTTGTGTGAAAAGTCCGGACCTTGTATATCTTACTCCATTTGGGCTCAAGACTTCAAAAAAGCCTTTTCCCTTAATTGCTAAATCTAATGGGTTGTTTGTGGGTATAAGGCTTCCTTGTTTAAAGTCTGTAAAGCTTCCAGCTACTTTTACGTACGAATTTTCAGCATCGTAGCTTTTATAGAAATCCTCTGGCTTCCACTCTTTTATGGGCAAATCAATATCCTGGTGTCCCTTTTCGAGGACCGTTAAATGTTCTTTGAAGCTTAAATGATCCTTCTTGAAACCAGGTGTATTTGCGTTTGCGATATTATTCGCAAGGGTATCAATTTTCCTCTGCTGCGAAATAGCACCCGAGAGAGGAACCCATAAGTCTTTCATAAAAGAACCCCTTTTTAGAGGTAATGATAGGTTTATATTATGAAAAGTGTCATAAAATTCACATGGGGCAAAAAATTCTAGGAAATGCTTTTCAATTATAAGGATAAATTAGTTTGTGTTTTGCCAATCTGAACGAATTTTACTAGGATAAATTATTTAGAGTGCGCAATGCAAAAAGACTTTCCTTATCCTATTGGTAGTTGGTGAGTTAACCAGAGTGTTCATTGCATGACATGTAAAACTTTTCTGTAGGTAAATATGAGTAACAACAAAAGTAATGTTAATAAAAATGGAGAAACTTTAGAAGACTTTCTTGGAGAGTTAGAGCAAGTTGTGGATGGTTTAGAATCCGGAGATCTTTCTTTAGAGGAGAGTTTGGGTCATTTTGAAAAGGGTGTTGTCCTATATAAGAGATGCAAGAACATTCTTTCTAAAGCAGAAAGCAGAATATCTGTTCTTACTGATAGCCTTAAAGAGGATGATTGGAAAGAAGAGGAGTAAGTCTTGAAGAAGCTATTCTTTTGCCTGGCTTTTACTATGCTTTTCTCTTGCTCATCAAGCCACCTTGGAAAGGTTTTTTATAATGCCTCAAGTCAGGGGCAGGTGGCTCCAGCTTTTGTTACTGATAGTCAGATAGAGAGTTCAAAAAAGATTGTCCCATCAATCGCTGAGTCAAGTTACTTAAGTGATAACTCTTTTGGACCTAGCAAGGAGTTTCCTTTTGTAGCTAGTCCAAAAACCCATTCGAGCGAAGTTAAGGCTCGAGATCCTATTATAGGGGTTTTTTTGGGTCCTGGCCTTCAGCGGACAATGGTATTCTTGGATCTTTTTAAGGAGCTCCAAAAGCAAGGCATTTCGGTTCATGTTTTATCTGGTACAGGCTTTGGTAATGTTATTGCAGGTTTAATGGCTTCTGAAGTGAGTTTTGGGCGAGCTGAGTGGGTTTTATTTAAATTTTGGAATAAATCAAAAAACTATGAAGCATATTCAAAAAAATGGTACGGTGTTTTGGAGGATATTGTTTTAAAAGAGTTCGATAATTCGGATATTCAAAGCTTTGGGCGATTGGTGTTTTTACCTTCTGCCATGAATAATGGGAAAAAACACTTCTTTAAAATAGGAAAACCTAGGGATATATTTAAGAAAATATTCTTTCAGCTGGAGAGAAATAAAAGAGAAAATTGGTTTATTCATTTTGATAGAGAGGTCTTCTTAAAGAGAGGTGTTGATATTATTATCCATGTCAATGTTTTAGGAAGTGAGGTTACCCTAAGTAAGCCTAATGATTTTTTAAAAAAAGCTTTAGATAAGTTTGCCATGGAAAAAAAGGGCTCCTTGATGTTTAATCATCATGACCTTTATTTTGAATTCTTGGAAGGGGAGGGAGTCTCTATTGATTCCCTTATTTCGAGAAAAAAGTGGGAGAAAGATGGGCAGGCTTGGGCCAGGCGTACTGCCAAGAGAGTTCGGGACGTTATAAAAGTATGGAAGGAAAAGTCATTAAAGAGTAAAGACTTTAATGGTAAAGGACGGTAAAGGTTTAGAAATGGGAAAACTTATTTTAAAAGTATTTTGGGGCTCAGTCGCCGCCTGCTTTTTTGCGTTAACTCTTGTGGTATCTACGGTAATATATTTCTCTCTAAGTTTGCCTCAAATCTCTTCTCTTAGTGATTATAAACCACCAATACCTTCTCAAATTTTATCGAAAAGGGGTGTTGTATTGGCT
Organism: Halobacteriovoraceae bacterium; assembly: GCA_002715375.1. Classification (GTDB taxonomy): domain Bacteria; phylum Bdellovibrionota; class Bacteriovoracia; order Bacteriovoracales; family Bacteriovoracaceae; genus UBA7317. The sequence goes on along the minus strand of PAZA01000017.1, from coordinate 11,438 downwards.
GAGATCGGTGTTGAGAAAAGAGAAATAGTTAAAATGGAGGATATACCTAAAGTAATTATTGATGCTTTTCTTTCTGCTGAAGACGATAGTTTCTATAAGCATAAAGGAGTTGATTACCTTGGTGTATTGCGAGCATTAATAGTTAATATTAAAGCTGGTCGGGTTGTGCAGGGTGGAAGTACTATAACTCAACAGGTTGCCAAGTCCCTCTTGCTTTCAAATGAAAGATCGATTTCTAGAAAAATAAAAGATTTTTTGTTGGCTCAAAAAATAGAAAAGAAGTTTACTAAAGAAGAAATTTTATATTTGTACCTGAACCAGGTTTATCTTGGCGGAGGTTTTTATGGAGTAAAGTCTGCCTTTAGGGGATATTATGGTAAAGAGTTGATTGAGGCGACAGTTGCAGAGGCTGCGATGATAGCAGGACTGCTAGTTGCACCTGGAAAGTATTCTCCTTATATAAATCCTGGTTATGCGAAAAAACGGCAGGCTTATGTCTTAAAGAGAATGTACGAAAACAAGAGAATCTCGCTAGAGGATTTGCAGAAGGCGAAAAATGAGATTCTAAAATTTAAAATACGAAAGAAAAGAGGTTTTAAGGCAGGCTACTTTACAGACTGGGTTCGGCAAAGAGTCGTGAAGGCAATTGGTGAAGAAAAGTTTTTGAGGGAAGGATTTAGAGTTCAAACCACACTAGATTGGAGTTTACAGAGAGTTGCTGAGAAAGAGGTTAAAAGAGGTGTTAAAGAGATAGATAAGAGGCAGGGGTTTCTTGGACCTATAACATCCTTAGATGACTTATCTCAAGAAGATAGTTTTGAAGTTAATTTTAGAAGGGATGTGTTAAGGGATGCATCCCAATATTTTACTTTAGGTGAAGACGACCAAAGAAAGTATGAATATGATATAGATGAAGAAGGAATCTTGCAGATAGAAGAGGCTTATAAGGAAAAAGCTTTAGATTTGGCAAGTAAGAGTTTTTACCCAGGTTATATAAAGTCAGACCCTTTTATAAAGCACCTTGTAGTTGGTAATACTTATAAAGCAATAGTTAAAAAAGTAGATGATTCTTCAAGGATTGTTTATGTCAGCCTAGGCAAAGTTTCCGGAATTATACCATTTAATTACTTCAGTTGGGCCCATGAGAGGGTTGTCGATGAAAAAAGAAAATACTTTCAGCCACTTACGAATCCATCAAAAATATTGAAAAAGGGGGACGTTGTTCTTGTAGAGTTAAAAAGACTTAAGGTTAGAGCAACTTCTTATTTTTACAAAACATTCTTAAAAAGGATCCGGAAACAAAAAGAGTTATATAAGAAAGTTAGAGGAGAAAAATACCTTCTTTGTATGTTAGACCAAGAGGCTAGCGCTCAAGGTGCTCTGGTTTCAGTATCTCCAAAAAATGGAGATATAATTTCTTTTGTTGGTGGTAAGGACTTTGACAAATCTCAATTTAATAGGGCTATACAATCTAAAAGACAGCCAGGTTCATCTTTTAAACCATTTTTATTTGCAGCGGCTTTGGAAAATGGCTTTACCCCATCATCTGTAATAATTGACTCCCCAGAAGCTCTTGGAGGAGTTAACCAAGATTTAAATTGGAAACCGAGAAACTATGATGGAAAATTTAAGGGACCTATAACTTTTCGGAAGGCCCTAGAGCAAAGTAGAAATGTTCCAACTATTAAAATAGCAAAAGAGCTTGGGGTTTCAAAAATAACAGACTTTGTAAAAAGAATTGGATTGAATGTTCGTTTGGAAGAAGACCTAAGCCTAGCTCTTGGGTCTTTTGGGGTTTCTCTTGTGGACATTGTTTCAGCATATAGCATTTTTCCGAATGGAGGGAAGAAGGTTCAATTAAAATCAATCGTGTCTATTGTTGATAGAGATGGAAATTATTACGATTTTAATGAATACACCCAATCTAAGTCTGAGGAAGTAGATGAAGCGAAAGATGACTTTTTTGAAAGAGAAGAGAAAATAGATGAAAGCCTTGATGACAAAGAGTCTGAGTTAGATAGCTTGACCAAAAAGGTGAACCCCTATCACTTAAGTTTAGGAGGCGACCAGGTCTATGACCGGAGGCTTTCCTATATAATGTCGAACCTTCTAAAAGGAGTCGTTGTTAATGGAACTGGAAGGAGAGCCAAGAGCTTAAGCCATTTTCTTGGAGGAAAAACTGGAACGACTAATAGCTATGTTGATGCATGGTTTTTGGGCTTCTCCCATAATTTGGTTACTGGTGTTTGGACGGGGTTCGATGATAATAAAACATTAGGTTTTGGTGAAACAGGCTCTAGGTCAGCCCTGCCTATTTGGAAAGGTTTTATGAGTGCAGGTTTGAAAAAATATGGTGAGCATGATTTTAAAATACCCCTTGGGATTATCAATGTTCTGATAGACCCAAAAAAAGGGACATTAGCTGATGAAAATACTCAAGAAACGTTTATGGAAGCATATGTTGAGGGGACTGAACCTGGTGTTCAAGACATGATGGCTTTGTCAGATAATAAGGATCATGAGGGTAGCGAAATTCTAGGTGATGATGAATATTATAATAACCAATAGTTTTACTTTGAAAACTAGGTGCTATTTTAATGTCATTAAATTTTTTTTGAAGTCGAATAGTATTACGATGTTACCAAAAAAATTAAACTGAGCTGATGAAAAAAAGAAATAAAGTCACTTTTAGTATAATTGTCTTTTCTTTTATAGCTTCCCTTTTAGTCAACCTTGTTTTGTTATTTTCGCCATTACCAACTCAAAAACAAATGGATATCGTTAAGAAAGAAGCGGAGCCCAAAATAAGAGTTAAGCTAATTTCGCCCAAAAAAGATAAAGACAAAAAGAAAAGTACTAAGAAGCAAATAGTAAATACTGAAAAAAAGAAGGAAAAAAAACAGCCTAAAAAATCTAGCTATTTGGGTGAAGTAAATCAAGTGTTTAAGAAGGAAACAAAGGCAGCAAAGGTTGGAGTTTTTAAAAAGGGCTCTAAAGGTTTTGAGAAGGCTGTCAGTAAAAAGAAAAAATCTAACTTGAAAAAAAAGCTTAAGAAAAAAAGAAAAATAAGCCTAACGGACCTAGCAATTAAAAAACCAACTATTATCAATGAAAGTAGTCATTTAAAGAAGGGCGAAAAAAAAGGGTTAGAAAAGAAGATTAGAGTTTCCCAAAATAATGACTTTTTAGAAGAAATCCCCTTGGGAGATATGACAAACCTAAATACTACGGAGTATCGTTTTTATGGCTTTTTTCAGAGGATAAGAAAAAAATTAGAACAACATTGGGGGAGATCTTTAAGGGAGAAAGCGAAAATATTATTTAAATCAGGGAAACCTCTAGGTCAAAGAGAGCACAAAATTACAGCTCTAACTGTAACTATAAACAATGAAGGTCAAATTATAGAGGTTGTTTTAAAGAGTAAAAGTGGGGTGAAGGAATTAGATGATGCTGCCATTGAATCTTTTAATAAAGCGGGGCCGTTTCCTAACCCCCCGAAGGGTTTTATAAAAAATGGAAGAGCTAAAATTGAATGGGGTTTTGTGGTAAAGAGCTAGATTTTTTAACTTTTTAAGTTTTCCTTAATTTTTTCAATTCCTTCCATCAGCAAGTAATCATTCCAACTCGATTCAAGTTCTTTTATTGTATCCACAATTAAAATAGCTGCTTGGTCTCTAGAGATATCAAGATCATTTGATAGTTGTGTAATCGCCATCCCGAGGGCTTCCATCGCAGGTGCTTGGCAGGTGTGGGCTAGTTTTTCTTCAAATTTACTATCTATCTTTTTTTCTTTGTTTTTTATTATAGCAGTGTTGAGAAGTTGAATTGATTCTTGATTTTTTGTCAACATATTGCATTTCCTAAACTTTTTTCAATTCAAATAAATATGGATTATGAGTTTTTTTCGCAATGAGATTTGTAGCCTTCTGAAGTTAAGAGGCTATCTAATTCATCAGTAGAAGAAACTTTAATTTTTATTATCCATGAATCATAAGGAGCTTCGTTAATTTTTTCAGCGGAATCTTCTAATGCCATGTTAACCTCGACGATTGTGCCAGAAAGAGGCGAGTAGAGATCACTTACAGACTTAATCGATTCAACAACTCCAAATGAGTCACCTTTAGAAACTTCAGTGCCTGCTTCAGGTAGTTCAATGTAGACGATATCTCCAAGAGCTGACTGAGCAAAGTCGGTGATTCCAACTGTTGCTATATCACTCTTCAATTCTGTCCATTCATGGTCCTCAGTAAATTTAAGGTGCGATGGAAATAAGTGACTCATTACTTGTGCCCTCCTTTAAAAAAAGGTTTTGTTTGGTAGCTTGCTTCAAATATATTCTTGCGAATTTGAATAAAAAACCTTTTGTCTTTAGGGAATTTATCTTTTTCTACTAGTCCCAACGAAATTCCTTTGTTTAACATAACTGAAAGGGTTCCTGAAGTAACTTTTCCAATTATTTCTTCTTTCGAATTTAAAATGTTGTACCCTTCACGCGGAATACCCTTTTCCAAAGCTAGTTTGACAAGTTTGTACTTTGGCTCATATGAGGAGAGAAAGTCTTTCCCAATAAAGGATGGCTTCTTAATTTTCACTGTCCACTTGAGTGATGCATCAAGTGGTGTTATGTGGTCAGCAAGTTCATGGCCATAAAGAGGGTAACAGACTTCAAGTCGAAGTACGTCTCTTGCTGCTAATCCGCATGGTTGGCCTCCATTCTTGATAGCTTGGCTCCAAAGTTGTTTTGTTATTTCTGGAGAAGGAGAAAATACTTCGAACCCATCTTCTCCTGTATAGCCAGTCCTTGCGATAATCATTTGGCTTCCTTCAATAGAGACCTTCTTGATGGAATAATAGGGGAAAGAGCTTTGTTCTATTTCTTCTTTTTTTAGAACTCCTAACTCAATGAGTAGTTTTGGCGAATCAGGTCCTTGAATGGCTAAGAGTGAATAGTCTTGGGATTTATCCGTAAGTGAAACATCAAACTTTTGGGTTTGGCTTGATATCCAACTCCAATCTTTTTTAATGTTTGATGCGTTAACACAAATTAAGACTTCCTCGTTAGAAATTTTGTACGCAATTAAGTCATCTATTACTGTTCCATCTTCTCTGCATAGTGGGGAGTAGACAGCTTTATTATTCTCTACTTCATAGAAGTCATTGGTTATTAAAAAATCAACAAATTTTGCTGCGTCGGGGCCAGTAACCAGAAACTCACCCATGTGACTAACATCAAAAATTCCAACTTTTTCCCGAACTGAAGAGACTTCATCTTTTACGGAAGTGTATTGAATAGGCATAGAGAATCCAGCAAATGCTGCCATCTTAGCTTCCAACTTAATGTGATCTTCGCTCAAAACTGTTTTTTGTAATTCCATTGACTTAGCCTCAGAAAAGAATATTAAAGTAGGTTTTATAAAGTTTTTTCAGCTGCTTGTAAAAGGTTTTGGGCCAGTGAAAGAATTGTTAGCGGCCCAATGCCTCCTGGAACTGGGGTAATGGCAGCAACAGACTCCTTAACATTTTCAAAGTCTACATCTCCCAGGAGTTTCCCTTGTTGTGACTTGTTAATGCCAACATCTATAATTGTTTGCTTTTTGCTTGGGTTCAAGTGATGGGTTTTTAAAAACTTTGGAGAGCCAATAGCAACAATTATGATATCAGCATTTGCAGTGTGATATTCTAGGTTTTTAGTTTTGGAGTGGCAAAGTGTAACTGTTCCGTTTCTATTTGTTATTAGAGCCGAAAGAGACTTTCCTACAATAAGGCTCCTGCCAATAATACAGATGTTTTTGCCAATTATTGGGATGTCGTAGTAATCAAGAAGCGTGACAATACCCTTAGGTGTGCATGCACAAAAAGAGTTTTTGTGCACATTCCCCTTTAATAATTCTCCCATATTCAAGCTATTAAGTCCGTCAACATCAAGAGATGGAGGTATTAGGTTACCAGCATCAATGTGTGAAAGCTGTTTTGGAAGGGGAAGTTGAATTAAAAAGCCATGAAGATCTTTCTCAGAACTAAGGGATCTGACTTTTTCCCTAAAATGTTGCTCAGTTGTATCTCCCTCGATATGAATAATATCACATTTCCCTCCCAAGCCCTCGATGAATTTTTTTTTGTTTTTAGTGTAAACTTCGCTAGCAGGGTTGTTCCCAACTAGCAAAACTCTTAACCAGGGGACAACTCCATTTTTTTTTAGTTTTTGAATTGAGGTTTTAAGGTTAAGGTGAAGACTTTCTTTGATTGGTCGGGCGTAAAGGATTCTTGTCATTCTCTTTCCTCCCTGAACATGGTTGAGGCATTCTAAAGCAAAAAATGAAAAAAGCGTATTGTTTTTATGATATTTTTTTTATGATAGCTTTGGGTATTTGAAGCAACTAGTTATTTTAAAAGGTTTTTAAAATGGGTTTCTATATTGGTTTGTTTATGCAAATTTGCGGTTTTGCCGCTGTTGGTCTTTGTGTGGTGTCTGGAATTGAGAAGGGAGATTATGGAAGAATAGAACTTGTACAGTTTTTAGGAGGAACTTCCCTCTTCTATCTTGGAAATTTTTTTAGGTCTAAAGGAGCATCTTCTAATTAACTTTTAAGTTTTGATAAAGGAAAGGTTTATGATCATTTTAGGCATAGACCCAGGCTCAAGAAAAGCTGGTTTTGGCTTAATAGAACTTAAAGGAAGAGATATAAACTACTTGAATTCTTTTACTCTTAAGTTTGATTCTAAGTTGTTGTTTTTTGATAGATTAAAAAAAATTTATGAAGCCTGTTCTGAGGTTTTTAAAGAATATAAACCAGACGAAGTTGCCTTTGAGTCTCTTGTTTATGTTAAGAATATTTCCTCATTGGTAAAGCTTTCTCAAGCTAGAGGAGTAATGTTATCTGCTTTATTTAATTGTATTGAGAGTCCTGTTTTTGAATATTCCCCGAACTTTGTAAAGGCATCTCTTACAAACTACGGATTATCCTCGAAAGATAGTGTTGAGAAGTCACTAAGCCTTATTTTTGGAGATATTAAATTTGAAACGGATGATTCAAGTGATGCTTTGGCGATAGCTTTTTGTCATTCCATTTCAAGAAAGAGGGTGGATAAGTTGGGTGGAACTACTATGACCTCTTTTGGGCGAGGAAAGACATTAAAAAGTTTTGCGTCGAGCTATTTGGAGATGAAATGATTGGTTATTTAGTTGGTAGGGTTGTCCAAAGTTTTGAAGATGAGCTAATTCTTGTAACTAGTTCGGGAGTCGGTTATCAAGTCTTTTTTTCAAAAAGAGTTGCTTGTGGGGATGAAATAGAAGTTTTTATAAAGCACATAAAGAGAGAGAATAGTGAGGACCTTTATGGGTTTTTTAGTTTTGGGGAGAAGAGGGTCTTTGATTTGCTTTTGGGTGTAAAAGGAATAGGCCCTAAGTCAGCATTTAACCTAGTCAATCAAGTCGGTGTGAATAAGTTAGCAAATGCGGTTTTATTTCAAGAAAAAAAGGTTTTGACTTCTGTTCCTGGAGTAGGGCCTAAAGCAGGAGCCCAGATATTATTAGACCTAGGGCCAAAAATTGAGAAGATAAAATCCCTTCTTTTTGATCAAGGGGATAAAATGATTGGCTTTAAGTCTCAAATAATTGAAGGAGAGCAAGAAAAGCTATTTAGTGAAAATAACGGAGCTTTTGTAAAGGTTAACCTTTTGGATGAGGCAGTAACAGCTTGCGAGGAACTTGGCTTCCAAAGGACTGAAGTGGTTGAAATTACTCAAGAGATTTTGAAAAACAATAAAATAACTTCTAGTGGAGACCTCGTTAAACTAGTGTTGAAGGAGTTTTCATGAAATCTAGGAATGACTTGACGACATCCGAGTTACTTGAAGTAGATATGTCAAAGGGGCTTAGTTTAAGACCTAAAAAGTTTTGTGAGTTTATAGGTCAAGAAACTGTTCTAGAAAACGTAAAGATAATGGTCGAATCAGCAAAAATAAGGAAAGAGGCTCTTGGTCATATATTGTTTTCTGGTCCTCCTGGGCTTGGAAAAACTTCTTTATCAATGATTTTAGCAAATGAAATTGGTGCGGGCATTCAAGTCGTTTCAGGTCCTGCTATTGAAAAGAAGGGGGATTTGGCAGCTATTCTTACTAACCTTGATGAAAAAGAAGTCCTTTTCATTGATGAAATACATCGGTTGCCTGTTGCTATTGAAGAAATTTTATATGCAGCCATGGAGGACTATAGGTTAGATATTCTTGTTGGTCAGGGACCAATGGCTAAAACTTTGAAAATAGACCTATGCCCTTTTACTTTGATTGGTGCTACAACTAAAGCAGGTCAGTTATCCAAGCCACTGAGAGACCGATTTATTGGTCAGTTCAATTTTAACTTTTATGACAAAAAATCACTAGAAGAGATGATATCTCTAAATGCAAAAAAAATGAGTTTGGATGTTGAATTAAATGCAGCTAAGAAAATAGCAGACTGCTCTAGAGGGACGCCAAGGATTGCCAACAGAATTCTAAATCGAGTTAGAGATTTTTCAGTTGTTTTGAACGAGAAGGTAGTTACAAGAGACTTATTAAATAAAGCTCTAAAATTAATGCAACTGTCTGACTCTGGTTTGGGTCCAATGGATGTCAGAATTTTGAAGTGTATTTTATATAATTATTCTGGGGGGCCAGTTGGAATAGAAGCATTAAGTGCAACTTTGTCAGAAGATAGGAACTCTATTGAAGATGTCTATGAGCCCTTTTTATTGAAAGAAGGTTATTTATTAAGAACACCTAGAGGAAGATTAATTTCAGATAAGGCAAAATCGTATCTTTCTACAATTGATCATAAAGAAAATTTTTAATTTTCCGATTTTTTACTAATTCACTGGATTTTTATCCTTGGATGGGTAAAGTTTTCAACTAGATGAAAACAAATTAATGTAGTATTAAAATAGTTCTCTGTTTAAAAAATAACTCTTAGCAAAAGGGTTTAGTGAGTAAGGTTTATTGTTAATGTACCAAAGAACTTTGGCAAAAAAAGTTTCTATAACTGGAATAGGAATTCACTCTGGAAAAAAAGTAACATTAGTGTTGCACCCAGCTGAAGCTAATACAGGAATTCAATTTAGGAGGACAGACCTAGAAAATGTTCCTGTGATTAGAGCATCCGTAAAAACAGTTGGAGCTACTGAAAATAACACTACCTTAGGAGATGGCAAAAACTCAGTTCACACTGTAGAGCATTTACTCTCGGTTCTATACGGGCTTGGGATTGATAATGTTTTGTGTGAAATAGATGGACCTGAAGTTCCAATAATGGACGGCTCCGGAGCTTCATTTGTCTACATACTAAAAGAAACAGGGATTACGAATTTAGGTACTTCTAAAAAATTCTTTTTGGTTCTCAAGCCTGTAAGGGTTCAGGTAGGAGATAAGTGGGCTGAGATAAGACCCGACTCATCATTAAACATTGAGTCAACCATAGTGTTTTCTCACCCAGTGATCCAGTCTCAGAAGATTAATTTTCGATTTAGTTGTGAAGATTTTATAAATAACATAAGTAGAGCAAGAACTTTTGGCCTTTTGAAAGATGTAGATAAACTAAAAAGGAGGGGGTTGGCAAAAGGGGGCTCTCTCGACAATTGCATCGTGTTGGATGATTTCAAAGTTCTCAACCCAGAAGGCCTTAGGTTTGAAGATGAATTTATAAGGCATAAAGTTTTGGATGTAATTGGTGATATTTCCCTCCTGGGCTATGATATAGCAGGAAAGATAATAACTTATAAGTCGGGCCATAATCTGCATAACCTATTATGTAAAAAGTTACTTAGTACTCCCGATGCCTATGAAATAGTTTCTGCATCTTCACTTGAGCAGGAAACACTGGAAACTCTACGTTTACCCCCTGGACTTATTCCAAGCTTCGGTTAATTTTTTCAAGCTACCTTAAGGATATTTGACCTTTTAGTGTGTGTATGGGACGAAACAAAAAAACGAACCCATTAAATAAAATTAATTTAAGGTGTAAGCTTATGGATATTTCATGTTTTTCTAATAACTTCGACGATTTAGTTATGGGGGTTCATAGTATACGAGAAGCAATCCTAAATCCGAAGAGAGAAAAATTTAAAATCATAGGAACAGAAGCGGGAATAAAAGACCTAAAAAAGGGTATGTCTAAGGCTTTTAATGAAAGAGTTTCTGGTAATTGTGAAGTTATGTCTCTTCATGTTGTTCAGGAAGTAGCAAAAAAACTTTGTCTTTCAATGGGTTTTAGCTTTAGTAGAGTTCCTGGTCAGGTTTTCATGATAACTGTTTTTCAATCTCCTTATCCTGTGGGTCAGGCACTGAAAGAAATAGAGAATAGAAGTGGGGCTAAGATAATTTGCTTGGATAGCGTCACAGATGCACATAATGCTGCTGCTATATTAAGGACAGCTTCGTTTTATGGAGTTAATTTTGTTGTAACTTCTACAAAGGGAAGTTTTGGCAAAGGGCCAACTTTTTCTAGGATTGCTTCAGGAGCATTAGAGCATGTAAAAATTGTGAGAGTCTCCTCTCTTCCAAAGTTTATAAGAACTTTGAGTGGTAAAGGAGTGAGTTGTATCGGCTTAACTGAACATGAAAACATAGACTTAGAGGATGCTTCAAAAGATGATGTTGCTAGCCCTAAGGTATGTTTAGTTTTTGGCTCAGAGGACAGGGGTTTGTCTAATGCTGTTTTAAGAGTCCTTCCAAAAAAGATATCTCTCAAATCATCGGGAATGATAAAGTCTTTAAATGTTTCAGTAGCAACGGCTATATCTATGGAAAAAATCTTTGCGAAATAGAAAAAAGGGCTTGCCTAAGAGAAAGTATGCCTTTATAAAACCATCACAATCTTCTCTGCGGGTGAGTGGAAGTATAGGCTGGCTTAGCTCAGTTGGTAGAGCACCGGTTTTGTAAACCGGCGGTCGTAGGTTCAAGTCCTATAGCCAGCTCCAGCTTGTGAGTAGGAGAGAGTATGGCGAGGTTCCCGAGTGGTCAAAGGGGGCAGACTGTAAATCTGTTGGCATTGCCTTCGATGGTTCGAACCCATCTCTCGCCACCATTGACAATGCGTGCGTAACTCAGTTGGTAGAGTGCAACCCTTCCAAGGTTGATGTCGCAGGTTCGATCCCTGTCGCACGCTCCATTCTTCCTGTAGCTCCGAATTTCTGGAGAGTAGCAATGTTAATTGGGGGTGGATTTTTGCTCACGTGGCTCAGGGGTAGAGCACTCCCTTGGTAAGGGAGAGGTCACGAGTTCAAATCTCGTCGTGAGCTCCATTTTTTCTTGTCATTCTAGAGAGGTTTTTAGATACTCTTGACTAATTTCAGAGTTATGTATATAGGTGTTAGGCATTTTTTGACGAGTGTTAAATAATTTTAAGGAGACCATCACATGGCAAAAGAAAAATTTGATAGATCAAAACCACACGTAAATATTGGAAC
>PAZA01000016.1 GCA_002715375.1 Halobacteriovoraceae bacterium | reverse complement strand
TTGGCAGAGGACTCTGAAATAGTTGCGATGAGAGCTTTTGGTTTTTCAAAAAATAAGATTTTTTTGCCTTTTTTAATAGTAGGTGTCCTTATTGGTTTGGCGCTTTATTCAGTAAACCTTAAAATTATTCCCAACTCTAAGACTCAATTTAAAAATACCGTAATTAAATTGACTAGTAAGGCAATTTTAAGAAATGTGAAATCTGAGCAATTTTATGCAGAGATTCCTAAGGCTACTATTTATGCTGATAAAGTTTCAAAAAGAGGGACACTTCTTGAGAATGTATTTATTCATATAAGAAATGAAGAAGGCTTTGATGAGAGGTCAATCTTGGCAAAAAAAGGTGTTCTCATCAAAACTCGAGAAGGTCTTGAAAGGTCTCCTAAGATAAGATTGCTTTTATACGATGGAAATATTGCTAAAATTAATAGAAGTAACAAGAATGTCGCAAAAATTTTATTTAAGGAATATGAGTTTCCAATAATGTCTGGCGATATAAAAATAGGCTTTGTTACAAGAGATGGAATGAGAAGTACTTCTGAAATTATTGGGTTAACTAAGAACATAAAGAACGAAATAGATAAATTAAAGGTCGGTGAAAAAAGAGGGCCTGGATTAAAAAAGCTTAGGAGAAGACTTTTAAATCTGGAAATAGAATATTGGCAAAGGATTAATAATTCCATTCAGTGCGTGGTCTTCGTAATTCTTGGATTTTGTCTTTCCTTTGGCCATAACAGGTTTAAGAAAAAGGGATTCAGTGGACCTCTTTTTCTTTCAATAATTGGTTATTATGGCGTTTTTTTCTTTCTTTTGAGCATTGTTAAAAAAGGAGGGATTCCTCCCTCTGTTGCCATTTTGACGCCTTCTGGGTTAGCTCTAGTCCTATGTTTCTTTCTAATGAGAAGATTAAATTGGGTTTCTTAGAGTAAATTAAAAAATTTTTTTATAATTTCTCTTTTATAACTTCCTCAGAGGTTCTCGCTCTACCACTATCTTCGAAAACAAATAGAGGTAGCTTGTATTTGCTAGTATTTCTTTTCGGAATAACAAGACTTTTTACACCTGTTCTTGATGAATAGGAGATAGGTTTATTATTAACAAATATCTTTGTTGCATTAATATTCCCAAGAAAAATTCTCATTTCTTTCCCTTTTATAAAAAGGTTTTTATCTTTCTTAAGAAACAATTGCCTTATAGGCTTGTCATCTACTTTATAAGTAATCCAAGTTTCACCGTTCATTGCTTTGATAAAAACTTTTTGTGGAGAAGTATCCAGTCGGACATTTTTAGGTAAAAGTTCTAGGTCACTTTTGTTGAAGTCAGATTTATAGGTAAAGAGTTCACCCTTTATAGGAGAGAACGTATATTTCTTGGCCTTTTCATCTGTTTCAACTTTTTTGGTTTCCTTTTTAGAAATGACCTCTTTATCGATTAGGGTTTTTTCTTTTTCATTTTGGTTATCTTTTTTTGCTTTCAACATTGTTGGAGGTGTATTTTTTTTAATAGCATTTTGGGCAAGTTTAACCTCGTCTTTAGTTTCTTTAAGGGGTGTTTTTATTGTTAGAGATTGGTGTGAGATTGTCTCATACGAGCTTTCTTGTCTGGAAGAATCTTTGTCATCAACAAGATACGAGGATATTACAATACCAATTGCTAATACGAAAAAAGCTGTCATTGCTTTAGGCTTTTTTGATGAAGGAGTCGTAGAATATTCTTTTACCAAGGTATTGGGTTGTTTTTGAGGAAACTGTTTTAAATAGGTTTTTTCAAGTAGATTTAGACTTTCTTTTTGATTAATGGATAGTGCCTTGCAGTATGATTTGACGAAGCCTTTTACGTAAGCTTTATTAGGAAGTTGGCTTAGTTCATCACCTTCGAGCAAATCAAGAAGCGTAGTACTTATTTTGGTTGTTCGAGAAATAATTTTTAGAGGAATCTCTTGTTGCTCTCTTTGTTTTTTTAGGAAGTTTCCAATAGTTTCAAAGTCATCCTTTTTAAAATTGGAAGTAGTTTCTTGCTTTTGATCCATTTTGTCCTACCTTTTCTTAAAAACGAGGAGAAGTAGTCATTAATTCAGTATTTTTTTGACCTTCTAAGCTTTCAAATAATTTTAAAGCATTTAGATTGTCTTTTTTATTTTCTTTTTTGAAAAGTTTAGAACCTTTCAAAAAAGTTGGTCTTCTTATTTTCTGTGACTTTTTCTTTGCGAGTTTTTCAAAATTGCTATTTGGAAACTTGTCGATAATCAATTCATATTTTTTTAGAGCTTCCTTTACCTTGCCAAGCTTTTCTAATGATAAGGCTTGTTTAAAATGAGGTGCAGGCTCTAAATAACAGGTTCCTTTAGAGGCTTCCAAGAAGTTTTTATACGCCAGTTTGTAAAGCTTTTGTGAGAAGTAGAGGTCTCCGAGAAGGTATTTTGCTGGGCAGTAGTCTTTTTTCCCCGCAATTGAGCTTTTTAAATGCTCAAAAGCATTTTTAACCTCATTTCTTTTGAGATAAATTAAAGCCAAATTATAGTTTACCCTGTATTGGTGAGGGTATATGAGGTTTTCTTGTACCTTCTTATATTCGTTTTCCGCCTTCTTCAGATGACCCATCTTAAAATAAAGTGATGCTAAGTTGTTTCTGGCATCTGAGTTTTGTGGATCAATCCTAAGGGCCTTCAAAAAGTTTTCTTGGCTTTTTTTAAAATCTTTTTTGAAATAGTAAGTCATAGCTAGATTATTTAAAATCTTTGCGTCATTAGGTTTTAAGGATTGTGCTTTCAATAGAAACTTGAGCGCGTTTGTGTAGTCCTTTAGGATAAGCTTGGATGTTCCGTGGGAGTAGTAAATACTAGCTCTTTTATCCCTGTTTACCTTGCTGTCACTCCCGGTAAGTAGTGAGCAGGATAGGAATAGGAAAAAAAATAGGTAATTTAAAAGGTGGAATTTTTTAAAACTCATCTTTCCCAACTGCTAGTTTTGGTTTGCCAAATAGCTCGTACAGATTCATTTTAACGATTTTAGCTAATTAAATCAAAGCTAATCCTGATGAGTTTGTTGTGTTGCGCGTCTTGAACTTGGTTTGTTCAGAAGTTTTGTAGGTTTTGATGTTTGATGTAAAGAAGATACCTAGATTAAAAAAAACTTAAATGATATTAAGATGGTTATATGTCTCAGGTCTTTAAAAAATTTCCTTTTCTAATAGAGCTCTTTTTCAATGGCTCTTTTATACTTTTATGGTCTTTAAGAAGTGCAGACAAAATTCCTTTTAAATTTCAAGCCGATGAACTCAAAAACTACCTAGAGATAGGGGCTTTTTTTATTCCAATTGTCATTGCTTTGGTTGTCTTCACTAACTATCTTGAGGCAGGAAGCCTTGAGGAATTTGTTAGGAAATATGTTTTTTCCCTGGTTATTTTTGTACCCCTAGTTATAACCTGGGGAGATGTTGAATTTGCGTTTTGGCTGTCTTCAGCGCACCTTTTGTCCTCCGTACTGACTATTTATGATGATGATTCCGATGAAACTTTTAAAAAAGAGAGGCAGGGGTATGCTATTTTTCAGGGCATTAAACTTAGGCCTGCTCAATTAGTTCTTTTTTCTTTTTTAGCTGTCATTCTTTTAGGGACTTTTCTCCTCTTGCTACCTGTATCTCAGAAAGAAGGGGTAAACATGTCATTCATTGATGGGCTTTTTATGGCCACATCAGCGACATGCGTAACTGGTTTAACAACCTTTTCTTTGAATCAAAGTTTTAGTTTTTTTGGGCAAATTGTTATTTTGATACTTATTCAAATAGGTGGGTTAAGTATTATGACTCTTTACTCATCGATGGCCATTTTACTTGGAAAGTCTTTAGGTGTGAAAGACCGTGTCATTATGCAAGACCTGCTAGATATATCTAGCTTGGAAGATTTGTTAGCTATGGTAGGCGATATAGTAAAGTACACTTTTTTCATCGAGCTCTGGGGTGCAATTGTCCTTACATTAGCATTTTCACATGAGGGTTTTGAGTTTGGTAAGGCGCTTTACTATGGTATTTTTCACAGTATATCTGCTTTTTGCAATGCTGGGTTTTCCTTATTTGATGACTCCTTAGAGAGCTATGCTGTTAACCCTGCTGTTCACGGAACTGTAGCCTTTTTAGTCATTTTAGGTGGATTAGGCTTCATCGTTCTTAAGGAACTAAAAGAGTTTATTGTTTTAAGAAGAAGCTTGGCCAGGCTTTCTCTTCATACCAAAGTAGTTTTATCAATTTCTATCGTGTTAACTGTGGTAGGTATGCTTTTTATTTTCTTTAGTGAATTCTTAACCTCCTTTGATAGCTATACTTTATGGCAAAAGATACAGGTATCCTTTTTTCAATCAGTTACTATGAGAACTGCGGGTTTTAATACCGTTCCATTAACTAGTTTCTCACCATACACCATTTTTGGGATGGTATTTTTTATGTTTGTAGGAGCTAGTCCAGGTTCGACTGGTGGTGGTATTAAAACAACAACTCTTGCGATTCTTTTTGCAGGTATAAGGTCAACTCTTCTTGGAAGAAAAAAGGTCGGGCTATTTGATCGAGTTATACCTTCTCCTATGGTTGTAAGGGCCACAGCTTTGGCGGTTATTTCTATAATTGTTACTTTAGTTTTCATTCTTATTCTGATGTTAGCTGAGTCTAAAACGACTTCTTATTTACCTATCTTTTTTGAGGTGGTAAGTGCAGGGGGGACTGTTGGGCTGAGTTTGGGAGTAACCCCCTCACTTTCTTTACTTGGGAAATCTTTAATTGCCATTTTGATGTTAATAGGGAGAATTGGTCCTCTTACTTTAATACTTGCTGTTGCCCAGAGAGAAAAATTGCCTGGAGATATCGAGTACCCTGATGGAAAGATTATGATGGGGTAACAAACGTTGTTTGATTTACTGAGAAGGAGTCTTAAGGAATGATAGTTGCTGTTATAGGTTTAGGAACATTTGGGGCAAAGACTGCTGTAAGGCTTTTCGAAAAAGGGGCAGAGGTTATTGCGATTGATAAAGATGACCATCTTGTAGAAAAAATTAAGGATCGAGTAACACATGCTGTTTCGTTAAATGTAACGGATGAAAGGTCTCTTAGGTCAGTTAATATTTCAGATGTAGATGTCGCTATTGTTGGTATTGGTGATAATGTTGAAATGAGTGTTATGGCGGTCGCTATGCTAAGAAAGTTAGGGGTTGGAAGGGTTATTGCTAGAGCTACAAGTGCACTTCATCAACATGTTCTTGAAGAAATCGGTGCAAGTGAAATTATTAAGGTTGAGGAAGAGATGGGGGAAATTATTGCCTCCCAAATTATTGCACCTCACGTATTACAAAGGTATAACTTTGCTGCTGGGTATTCTATTGTTGAAGTTAGGCTAGGTAAAAAGTTCGAGGGGAAATCTCTAGTTGAGAGTAAAATTCGTCAGAACTACAATCTAAATATAGTTGCGCTGCAAAAGAAACGACCTTATATAACAGATGAGGGAAAATCAGCCTATCGGGTAGATATCAATGACTGCCCGATGCCGATGGATGTAATAGAGCCAAATGATGTTGTGGTTCTTGTTGGCTCGGAGAAAAACTTCAACCGGCTTTTCGGTGATTTGGAAGAGGCTTGATTTTAAAAAAGTTTTAAAATGTTGGGAAGAGAGTTTAAGCGCAGTGTTTTCGGAGTATTGAGTTGAATCTTTCTTTAAAAAAAAGAATTGCGATTAGTTTTATTATAGCTAACCTGGCTGTGTTGGTTCTGTCTTTTGTTGTTTTTCATTTTTTGCACAATCTAAATACAAATATTGAGAGCATAACTAGTAAGTCGATGAGGATTTCATCTCTTACAAATGAGGTAAGACTTTCAACACTTCAAATTTTAGAAACCCAGGGAGTTATTCTTGTAAGTAAGAAGCCATCTAAATCTGATTTGAGTAGGCTTAGAAATAAATTAAAAATAAGCAAGAATCAGTTGAAAGGTTTGCTTGATGCCAAGTCTCAAGGTCAAAAAGAGTTAAGTGAACTGTTGGCCTATATAACTTCCCTGGAAATTGTTTTAAAGAAGTCTTCATCTTTTCACAAGAATATCGTAGGCCTTAGAAAAAGTATTGGAGACTTTTTTGAAAAGATTTTAAACGTTTTTACGAAATTACAGGAGCTTCAAGATAACCAGTCGATGAAACGAGATCAACAAATAAGAGAGGTTATCAAAGATACAAAAAAGAAAATGATGTTCACTCTGATCATTGGTTTTTTTGCCACAATTCTTCTTGGTTTTATTGTACCTGGAAAAATTGCATTACCTTTTAAGAAAATTAAGGATGCATTGAGAGAGCTTCAAGAGTGTAATTTTGATGTGTCTATTTTTTATAATCAGGATGATGAAATTGGTGAAATAGCTCGTGAAATGAACAAAATGATTCATAGTTTTAAAACTTTTGAAGAGCTTAGAATGAATAGAATCTCTTTGGAAAACAGGAAGTTTGATGCTCTTGCAAATATGGGTAAAAAGCCTGTTCTTGTGGCTAATGCAGATAGCAAAATTATTTATATGAATGGTTCCCTCTATAACTTAATGAGGGTTCAATCAGAAGATGTAATCGGAAAGGTTATGGATGAAACACTGGTTCCGAAAAGCATTATTGAATGCTATAAAATGGCCATAAAACGGCGTTCAAAAATTGAAAATATGAAAATTATTATTCCTGCAAGACCTAAGGTTGATGGTGAAGAAGATTCGACGCTTAGTGTTGATATAGTCGAAGTTGAGGTTGAAAAGGAGGGAAAAGAGAAGGAAATAGAGCTGCAAGAAGTTGTTTTTTCAGGCTACGGGAATGTCATTCCAATTCGTGGAAAAGAAAGTTCACTTGATTACTACCTTATGGTACTTTCCTCCGAAATGTTTGTTTGAGTTTTCAGGAATTTAGGCAAACAATACCTTTTTTCAAATTGGGTTTTTATTTATGGACATCACAAAAATAAGAAACTTTTCTATTATTGCTCACATTGATCATGGAAAATCAACGCTAGCTGATAGGTTAATGGAGAAAACTAATACGGTTTCCCAAAGAGAATCTGAAGACCGCCTTTTGGATAATATGGATATCGAAAAGGAGCGAGGAATAACTATTAAAGCTCAGACAGTTAGGATTACTTATAAGTCTCAAAAGGATGGAAAGACCTATTTTTTGAACCTTCTAGACACTCCAGGTCATGTCGACTTCTCTTACGAAGTCAGCCGCTCTTTAGCTTCTTGCGATGGCGCCTTATTAGTTGTTGATGCTTCGCAGGGGGTTGAGGCTCAAACTCTGGCGAACGTATATATGGCCATTGAAAATGATGTAGAAGTTTTGCCAGTTTTGAATAAAATTGACCTGCCCCATGCTGACTCTGAAAGGGTTAAAGAGGAAATAGAAGAAATTATTGGTATTGATGCTGCTGATGCTAATGAAGTTTCAGCTAAATCTGGTTTAGGAATTGAAGACCTTCTTGAAACGATCGTTGAGAGAGTTCCTGCGCCTAAGGGATCCTCAGAAAACCCACTCCAAGCTCTTATATTTGATTCATGGTTTGACCCCTATCAAGGAGTCATCGTCCTTGTAAGAGTCTTTGAAGGGAAAATTAATATAAAAGATAAAATTACCTTTAAATATTCTGACCAGAGTTATGAGGTTTTGAAATTAGCAGTAAATAACCCTTTCTTTAGCGAAGTTAAGGAGCTAGGTGCAGGTGAAGTTGGAATGATCATCTGTGGAATTAAGACTATTCGAGACGTAAGTGTTGGAGACACAATTATAAGCTCTAAAAATAAGGAAAAGACCCTTGCTCTTGAAGGTTTTAAAGAAATAAAACAGATGGTCTTTTGTGGAATCTTCCCTGTTGACTCCGTTGATTATGAAATTTTGAAAGACTCTTTAGAAAAGTTGGCGCTTAATGACAGCTCTTTTAGTTACGAGCCAGAGAACTCAACAGCTCTGGGTCTTGGTTTTAGATGTGGGTTTTTGGGCTTATTGCACATGAATATTATCCAAGAAAGATTGGAAAGAGAGTTTGAATTAAATCTCATTTCAACAGCTCCTTCTTGTAGTTACAAAGTCAAAACATCTAAAGGGGAAGAGCTTGTTATAGATAATCCTTCAGAGTTGCCTGATATATCATTGATAGAGTCAATTAGTGAGCCAATGGTAGAAATTTCAATTCACCTTCCAAATGAGTTTGTAGGAAAGATCATTAAACTTTGTACAGAAAGGAGAGGTGAGCAAAAACAAATAAAGTATATTACTACTGATCGGGTTCAATTAATTTATAACTTACCGTTAAGTGAAATGGTGTTTGATTTTTACGATAAATTAAAGGGCTTGAGTAAAGGTTATGCAAGTATGGACTATGAAGTAGTTGGCTATCAAGAGTCTGATTTAGTGAAGCTTGATATCCTTCTTAATGGAGATAGTGTAGATGCATTATCACTGATAACTCATAAGCAGAGTGCACAATTTAAAGGAAGGGCCCTAACTTCCAAGCTTCAGAAGCTTATTAACCGTCAGCAGTTCGATATTGCTATTCAGGCAGCAGTAGGCGCTAAAATTTTGGCAAGAGAAACAGTTAAGGCTTTGAGAAAGAATGTTCTTGCTAAGTGTTATGGCGGGGATATATCGAGAAAAAGAAAACTTCTTGAAAAACAAAAGAAGGGTAAAAAGAGAATGAAGATGGTTGGTAGTGTCGAAGTACCTCAGGAAGCTTTTCTAGCAGTCTTAAAAGTCGAAGATTAATGCCATGAAAAAGTTGTTGTTGTGTTTTGACTGGCCAATTTTTCTTTTAGTGTTCATACTTTAGCTAATATGAAAAATGAAATAAAGTCACATTTAGAAAGGGTTCTTACTCACTACACTTCAGGAAGATATTATGAAAGGCTTTTGGAGGCTAAGGATGAGTACTTCAACCTGACTGGGCAGGTTAATGAAGATGATGAAGACTATGAACTTCGTATGAATTCTTTTAATGATTGGTATATTTTTCAGTTTGTATCTAAGTTATCTGGTCGCTCGGCCATTTTTGACTATATAGAAGAAAATAAACTTGATGAGGCTTTAGGTAACTCTTTAAAAGAGATGAACTACTCTTTGTTTGAATATTGCGGAAAAACTTTTAGAGGCTTTTGTGGCTTTAAGGATGTACTCCATAATTATAAATTTGTTCTTCCAAAAGAAAGTAACCCTCCTGGGCTTCTTAAAGAAGATATTTTTATTGGTAGAACCATAAAGTGGGTGGATAATCACTATCTTTTACCTGGTTTATGTCTTCTTCCAAAGGAAATTAGAGGTAAACTTAGAAAGCATTCAAAAAAGCTAAGAAAACTCAACGATATTAAACAAGAAGCAGAGTTTTTACTAAAGGTTGAATCTTTAAAGACCAAATGGGTTAGGTATGGTCATATAGAACCAGATAGAATCTTTTCTTTTGACTTTTAGCTTTCGTGAGTCGGTCTTAACTCCTTTAAACTTTTCTGTTCAGACTTTATCTTAACGCTCGAAATTATGTATGGAATAGCGCCTGTTAAATTAAAAAGAACCACGCAAATAAAGTAAACGTTAAAAAGAGATGCACCTTGCTCTATTTGGAAAAAAGAGAGTAGGGTTCCAAAAATTGCATGTCCAACACCTAGACCGCTAGGAGCTAAAGGTAAGGCCATACTTATAAAACCAAGAGGGGCAACTATAAATGCTTGGTAGAGAGGGAAGAAATGCTCTGTTAGGGGGGAGACAATTTTCCAGAAAAGAAAAATTGAAATGATTTGAATGAGTATGCTTAAAAAAATACAGCCCAGGAAAGTAGCTCTTTTGCTTCCAATTGTCCAGATTTGCTCGAAGAAATAGCCAGCTTTACTTCCTATAAGGGGAATCTTACCAAAAAGGTCTAAAAAAATCTTTTGAACTTTTTTGGGGAGAAGAAGCAGAGTTGTTATTAATAAAGCTCCTAAAAAAATTAAAAAGTTAAAATGGACAAGACTTCTTAATTTATCCGAAATAGAAGCGATTTCATGATAATTAATCAATGAAAAGGTACCTGTTAGAGTAATTAAGCCTAGAAGTCCAATTAATCTATCTAAAAAAACTGTTCCGAGAAAAAACGTTTTGCTTAAATTAGGGTTAATGTTTTTTTTATAGGCAATTTTGATTAAGTCTCCTGTTACCGCTCCTGGTAAAATTGAATTAAAAAAAAGGCCAATCCATTGGGTTTTAAAAATGGGCATAAAGGGATATTTTTCCTTTCCACGAGATTGTAAAAGGATCTTCCATCTGTAAGCACCTAAAGTGGAGCTAATGGAATGTAAAAAGAGAAATAGGAAGGCGATATTTAGATGCTCTTTAAAAAAAGTGAAGGTTAGTGTGAAGTCGAGTTTGCCGCTTTTTAGGAGCCAGAAAATTAACAATAAGGAGAAGGAAAATTTAACAATAGTGCCTAGCATTGACTGGTCTTCCTAATAAATTAAGAGGATTTCTCTTAATGTTTCATGAGTGTTATGTTACTCATCTTGGGCGATAATTTCAAAAATTCTTTTTTAAGGGGTCTTTTATGGAATTGAGTGTTATTGGCACAGGTTATGTGGGGCTTGTTGCGGGAACATGTTTCTCAGAAATTGGGAATACGGTCTCTTGTATTGATATAGATAAAAAAAAGATAGACTCTTTAAATAAGGGAAAGATACCTATTTTTGAACCAGGTTTAAAAGAGCTTGTTGAAAAAAATAGGGAAAAGGAAAGGTTAAAGTTTTCTTCCAATTATTCATCTGTAGGGCGGTCTAAAGTTGTGTTTTTAGCTGTAGGAACTCCTCCACAGCCAGATGGAAAAGCAAACCTCAATTACCTTTTTCAAGCAGCGAAGGACGTGGGGGAAAACTTAAGTGATGATACCATTGTTGTTATAAAATCTACCGTCCCTGTGGGCACACATATTAAAGTTCAAGAAGCTATATCTAGCGTCACTACAAAAAGATTTGCTGTCGTTAATAATCCAGAGTTTTTAAGGGAAGGAAGTGCAGTTAAAGATTTCATGGAGCCTGACAGAGTCGTTGTCGGCTATAAAGATGCTTTTGCTAAAGATATTTTAAAGGAGCTTTTTTCACCTCTTGTTAATGGTCCTCAGTACCTGGAAATGTCGAATTTATCAGCGGAAATGACGAAGTATGCAGCGAATTGTTTTCTTGCAACTAAAATTTCTTTTATTAATGAAGTTTCAAGACTATGCGATTTAACAGGCGCAGATATTGAAGAAGTCCGTGAAGGTATGGCGACAGACAATAGGATTGGAGGACACTTCCTTTATCCAGGTCCAGGTTATGGAGGTAGTTGTTTTCCAAAGGATGTTCAGGCTTTAGTACAAACGGGGCATGAATACGACCTTCCTCTTGAGCTGATAATGGCGACAGAGAGTGTGAACGAAAAACAAAAAAAGGTTATGTTTTATAAGATCAAGGACTATTTTAAAGGAAAGCTAGAAGGAAAAGTATTTACTTTTTGGGGGCTTTCTTTCAAAGCAAATACAGATGATGTAAGAGAGTCNTCTTCCCTTGTGATGGCTGAATTATTACTTTCAGAAGGTGCNAAGTTAAATGTTTACGACCCTGAGGGANCAGAAAANTTTATGGCCGTTATTGGGGAATCAAANCCTGAATTGGCTAAAGNGATTTCTGTTTGTGAGAANAAAGAGNGGGCCCTNAAAGGTAGTAATGGATTAGTTGTTATGACTGAGTGGGGAGAGTTTCGTTCACCTAGTTTTGAAAAAATCAAAGAGGTCTTAGAAACACCAGTNATCTTTGATGCAAGAAATTTATTTTCAACAGAGAAAGTTTTAGAAGAGGGAATAGATTACTTTGCAATTGGAAAGAAAATTAGAGGTACCTAAGTTTGAAAATAGGCATTATCCAGATTTGCTCGACTTTAGACTTTAAAATTAATTTATCTAAAATTGATTCTTTTATAAAAGAAGCTAAGTCTAAAGGAGCGGATGCAGTTTTTCTTCCAGAATGTTTTTACTCCATGAGTGATGGAAGTAGCCCAACACCTTATCTTATCGAAGAAAAAAATGAGCATTATAAAAATATTCAAAACTTAGCAGTAGATAATTCAGTTTATGTTTTAGGGGGTTCTGCTGCTACTTTGAATGAGCAAGGTAAGGTTGTTAATAGATGCTACAACTTTTCAGACACGGGAGAGGACCTAGGAAGCTATGATAAAATAAACCTATTTTCATGTGCCCTAAAAAAGTCAGGTAGTACTAAGATAATCAATGAGAGCGATATCTATACTCCAGGAGACCAACCAAGATTGATTGAGGCCATGGGGATAAAGGTTGGACTCTCAATTTGTTTTGACCTTCGATTTCCCAATATTTATCGAGATTATGTTTTAAAGGGAGCAAGACTTCTAACAATTGGATCCGCTTTTACAGTACCATCGGGAAGAGCACATTGGCATACTCTGGTGCGTGCTCGTGCAATCGAAAACCAATGTTTTGTCGTTGCTCCAGGGCAATGGGGTCGTCATAATGAAAAAATAAGTACTTTTGGGCATTCTCTTGTCGTGGATCCATGGGGTGAGGTTCTCGTTGATTTAAAAGAAGGCGAGAGCGTTGAAGTGTGTGACTTAGATTTAGATAAAATTCAAACAGTTCGAGATTCCATAAAAGTTTTTTAAATCATAAATGATTAATAATTAGTTTTAAGAATTAAGGACAATTTTTCCAATTGTTTCACCGGATTCTATCGCTTGGTGAGCTTTGGCCACTTCCTTGAGAGGAAATGTTGTTATTGGGGGCAACTTTATTTTTTCTTCTTTTAGCATTGATAGAAGGTCAAAAATGGCTTCTTCTAAAAGGTCTTTTCTACTGAAAAGAAAAGAGAGGTTAAATGTAATGAGGCTTTTATTAAGGTTACTCATGTGGACAGGGTTAAACCAAGGGCTTTTTAAATAATTTAGAGCGAGGGAGAGATAGTTAATTTTTCCACCTTTTTTGGGCAGCATCGAATGAAATCCATAAGAAATGAGTTTTCCTGTTGGTTTAAGATGATGGTAGCTATCTTTTAGGGTTGAATATCCGTTGGCATCAAGAATAATATCGAACCCTTCTGGAGAAATAGATTCCGCCTTTTCCCAAAGTTTTTCTTTGGATTTATCAATGACTTTATTTGCACCTAGATTTTCAACGAGCTCCACTTTGTGAGCTTTTCCAACTACGCCTGTTACATGACACTCCTTAATTTTTGCTAGCTGAACAAGTGAGCTTCCAACTCCTCCTGCTGCTGAATGAACTAGAATTTTCATGCCTTTTCTCAAAATGACATTTTGAAATAGAGCGTGGTAAGCGGTTATAAAGGTAACAGGAAAGGCACTAGCTTCATCATACGTAAGATTTGGAGGAATTTTGAAAAGTTGATGAGCTGGAACAATGACAAACTCTGAGTATGCTTCAAAAAAGGTTAATCCAAAAACTCTCTCACCTATCTGAAAGTCTTCTACATTCTCACCACACTCTTCAATCTTTCCGGAAAACTCAAACCCTGGTGTAATCGGAAGTCCTTTAAGTTTTTTAGCTGACTCGTAGATGCCCCATCTTACACAGACGTCCGCATAGTTAACTCCAATGGACTTTGTCCTTACGAGAATGTGTCCCGGAGGAGGCTTCGGTATTGAGGCATCGAGGTATTGGAGTTGATTATATCCACCATATTTTTTAATGATAATTTTCTTCATAACATAATTAAATAATTTTTATTAAGTTATGTCACAAAAAAAGTAAGCAAGCGGTAAGAGATTTTACATGTAAGGGTTCTCACCAGACTGATGGTCAGTAAGGTCTATGACATCCTCAATTTCGGGGAAGTTTTGCTTTATGACTTTTTCGATACCTTGTTTTAAAGTTGCGCTTGAAGCAGAGCAACCATGACATCCTCCTGTTAACTTTAGGAAAACCTGGTTGTTGTCAACATCAATAACTTCTACATTTCCGCCATGAGCAGCTAAGCCTGGTCTAACTTGCTCCTCTAGGAGGGTGTCTATCTTTCTTCTCATAAAGGGTCCTCTTCCTTTAATACGTATAGAATTTTACCATACTTTTTTAGTATTTTATTTCATTTTATTTAAATTTTATTTTTCAATAATTCAAGCTGAGAAAGGACACTTATTGTTGCAGTTTCTACCCTTAAAACGGAGCTTGATATCTTTACATCTGAAAAATGGTGACTTTTAAACTTTTCCACTTCTTTGTTTGTCCACCCTCTTTCAGGTCCTATAGCGAGTGTTATCGGTTTTTCGAAGTTAAGAGTAATGTCATTTAGACTTTTTTCAGAAAATGGGGAAAGAACTAACCTCTGGTCTTTCTCTTCCCAAACGTCCTTAAGTTTTTTTTCAACTTTTAAAGAAGGTAAAATATGTAAGTTTGATGATTGAGAAAGTCCATTTAGGATGTATTTCTCGAATGCATTGTTTTGAAAAATTTTTGATTGGGCATAGCTTTTTTCAGAGAGTTCTCCTTCCAAAAACCTAAAACTTTTTACACCCATACTGCTTCCTAATTCCAAAACTTTTTTGCAGGTTTGGGGACGAGACAACCCAACAATGAGGTTGACCCACGGAGTTCTGTGATTCAGAAGTTCCTCTTTATTAAGGGAAATTATGACTTCTTCTTTCGAGAGGGATTGAATGACTCCTTTTCCAATTCCTTCATTTAAGAGGCAAACTTTTAAGGTCTCACCAACCTTCAATTTCAAAACTTTTTGTATGTGATTAACGGTGGTTTTATCTTGAACCTTGTATAGGTTAAGTTCCAAGAGGTCGCAATTTTTTATAATTATCGTATTCATCTTTTTGTAAGCTTATTTTGAGAAATTTTCATCATCTATAGGACAAAAAAGCTACTTTGGTTAGGACTTTTTTTAGAAGTTTCAGCATATTGTGAAGAAGTAAATAAAATATATTTTGCAAGTTTTTCTTTCTGATGGAAAACATTAATATTAATGACATTTCTATGGGTGAGAAGAGGTTAACCGTTTTTATGGCGCCTCCCGGTTGGGGAAAAACGAGCCTACTTTTAGACCTCTATAAAAGTGGCAATAAAAAGTTAATTTTTGTTTCGCCACTTAGGGCGCTTGCAAATGAGTTTTTTGAAAGGTTAAAAAAAGCTAGGTTTGAAGGTTGTTCTCTCGTTCAAAGTTATGCTGATGTTAAGCCTCTTTTTCGTAAATTTCTTTTGGAAAAAAAGGGGGTTTTAGTCGTAACGCCTGAATTGATCTCTTCAATAATTTCAAATGAGCTTGAAGGACTCAAGCTAGAGGACGTTTTAATTGTTTTGGATGAGTTTCATCTTTTTTTTTATTGGGGCTTAGATTTCAGGCCTGTTATGTGGGAAGTCTTTATGGAAGCCTCTAACTCTGGCTTTCCAATATTGGCCTTATCTGCAACTTTTGATCAGTCTTTAATTAATTTCTTTATAAGTGGATTTAAAAAATTTTTGGATTTTGAAAAGATAATTTTTATAAATTTAGGAAATCAACGCTTAAAAAATATGCCAAGTCGAATTTTTTTATTTCCTCCAAAGAAAATTCCTTTTTTTAAAAATATGCTTAAAAGAAGTCTTGTAAGAACTTTAAGGTTGAAAGCTAATGGAATCATTTTGGTTTTTTGTTATCGAAGAAATGAGGTTGACGTTCTTGTAAAAGAATTAAATGAATTAGGTTTTAATGTATTAGGCTGCAAGGGTGGTGAAGTAGGGTCCTTCTTAGAACAATTTTATAAAGTAAAGGACCTTCATTGTATTTGCACGACGAGCGCTCTGAGTCATGGGGTGAATTTGGGCGCTGTAAGAGGCGTATTTTTCACATACCCTGTGAAAAATAAGGATTTATGGTTTCAAATGGTAGGGCGCGGAGGTAGAACAGGAGAAGACTTTGAAGTTTTTGGCTTTAATTCGTTTCTTGGAAAACAAAATAGTTTTCTTTATTTTGTTCGGGCAATTGTAATGGATCTTTTTATATTCTTATTGGCTTTCGTGAGAGTGAGGAAAAGATGATTTCTAAGCTTGAGGGAATTCTGGTATCGAAAACACCATTTAAAGATAAGCATTTTATTGGAAGACTTATTTTAAGAAATGGTAAAAAAGCTTCAGTCCTATTTTATGGGGGCAGAGGTAGTTTAAAGAAAAAAGCTTCCTATATTGATAGTGGTCATATGATTCAAGTAACACTTGCTCCTTATAAGCGTGACCCTTCAATGGTTCAGACAAAAGAATGGACTTTAGTTTGGGCTCCAGAAAAAGTTAGAAACTCTGTTAAAAGGTTCTTCCTCCTTTGCTTTTTCATGGAGGTTGTAGATAAAATTGCACCACCTCATGATTTCGAAGATGAAGAATTCTCTGATTTGTCCTCTGAAGGGATATTTAGGGTTTTGAGCAACTCTCTTTATATGCTTAATAAAAATAGGGTTGATCAATTTTGTGACGCGCCATTTCATGTATTTGCTTTTCTAGGTAAGCTACTTCTTCACCAAGGTCTCTTTCCTTTAAGGGACCGCTGCTGTTTTTGCGGTGAAATTCTCAGGCTAAAGACTGCGGTCAACCTCGTTGCGAGTCAGGGAGGCTTTTCTTGTGATTTATGTTCAAGTTCAAATGAAAATAAACATTTAGGAGGTAAGGAAATGCTCCAGGCACTAGATTTGGTTGCCAGTGTGGAATTTCGAGACTTTGTGCCTTCTAAAAACGTGAATAAGCCCCTTTCTTTTTCACTTTTTGACTACTTTTGCTATCAGTATCAACTCTCTCCTGGTTCTTTTAAAACATTAAGGCATTTGAGTTAAGTATGCTTTAAGGGCTATTAAAAGCGAGGTGATTAAGTTATCATCCAAGCGTTTGTTGGTAGATTTTAAAGCAGATGCAGAGTTTTTAGGGGTGGGAGAGAGAAGTGAGCGAGAATAACTTAAAATCAATGAGTGACTTAGTAAGCCTCTGTAAAAGGAGAGGGTTTATTTTTCAAAGTTCAGAAGTCTACGGAGGTCTTTCTGGCTGTTGGGATTATGGAGCTCTTGGTGTCGAATTAAAAAATAATGTAAAGGCCAGTTGGTGGAAATCCATGACATTTAGGGAGGATGTCGTAGGTGTTGACAGCTCTATACTTATGCACCCTACGATTTGGAAAGCTTCAGGGCATGTGGATGGCTTTTCTGATCCATTGATTGATTGCAAAAATTGCAAGGCTCGTTTTAGAGAGGATCATGTTGACCCTAAAGCCCCTTGTCCTCAGTGTGGCTCAAAAGATAGTTTTACTGAAGCAAGAGATTTTAACTTAATGTTTAAAACCCAGATTGGAGCTATGGAAGATGCCTCTTCTACAGTTTATTTGAGGCCTGAAACTGCTCAAGGTATTTTTGTTAACTTTCTAAATGTCCAATCAACCATGAGAAAAAAGCTCCCTTTTGGAATTGCTCAAATTGGAAAGGCTTTTAGAAATGAGATAACCCCTGGTAATTTTATTTTTAGAACGAGAGAGTTTGAGCAAATGGAGATGCAATATTTTGTTAAGCCAGGAACTCAGATGGACTCTATGGAAAAATGGAAAGAGATCAGATGGAACTGGCATAAAAATAACGGTATTCGTGAGGAGATGATGAGGTGGGAGCCTCACCCAGAGGACAAGCTAGCTCATTATGCTGATGCCGCGACTGATATTGAATATTTATTCCCTAATGGTTGGGGCGAAATGGAAGGTGTACACTCGAGGACAGACTTTGATCTTGGGCAACATCAGGAATTCTCTGGAAAAAATCTTCAATATGTTGATCAGTCAGATGGAAATAAAAAATATATTCCCTTCGTTATTGAAACAAGTGTTGGTTGCGACCGGTCTCTTTTAGCGATTTTATGTGACTCTTACAGAGTTGAAAATGAGGGTGATAAGGAAACGGAAAGAACTGTATTAAAAATGAACCCAAAGCTATCGCCGATTAAAGTCGCCGTTATGCCTTTAATGAAAAAAGGCAATCTTGAAGAAGTTGCAAGGAAGGTATTTTCTACGGTTCAAGAGCATTATAAGGCTGAGTATGACGTTGCTGGCTCAATTGGTAAAAGATACAGGCGTCAGGACGAGATTGGAACTCCTTACTGTTTAACAATTGATTATGACTCTTTGGATGATCAAGCCTTAACTGTTAGAGATAGAGATTCTATGAAACAAGAAAGAATTCCAATAGAAAATATAGTAAGGTATCTTAAAGAAAAGTTACATTTTTAAAACCTCAAGAATATTTTTCAAAGGGGAGATGATGGATGATTTGAAATGGGTTTATAATTTTAGTTCTTCATCAACAGAGGGCAGGAGGGAAATGAAAAACCTTCTTGGCGGAAAAGGGGCTAACCTTGCCGAGATGTCCTCTTTAAAACTCCCTGTCCCACCAGGCTTTACTTTAACGACTGAAGCTTGCATTGATTTTTATAAAAATAATGAAAAGATTAAAACTTCTATTAAAGACCAAATTTTAGAATCTTTAAAAAAAGTTGAGGTGTTAACAGGTAAAAAATTTGGTGACCCTTTGAACCCTCTGCTTTTTTCCATACGTTCTGGTGCTAGAGTTTCTATGCCAGGGATGATGGATACAATCTTGAACTTAGGCTTGAATTCAAAAACAGTGTTAGGTTTATCAGAGCAAACAGGCAATGGTTGGTTTGCCTGGGACTCTTATCGAAGATTTGTTCAAATGTTTGGGAATGTAGTTCTTGGAATTGAATCATCTCTCTTTGAATCAACTCTTGAAGATCTTAAGGATGCAAGGAAGGTTAGCGAAGAGAGTGAGTTAAGTGTAGATGATTTAATGAGGTTAACAGATCGATACAAGGAGCTGATTGTTGAATCTCAAGGAGTTATTTTCCCTGAAGATCCTTGGGAGCAGCTTTGGAAAGCAATTTCGGCAGTCTTTAGTTCCTGGAATAATGATAGGGCTTTCCAGTATAGGAATTTGAATGGTTTTTCCCATGACTGGGGAACTGCGGTAAATATTCAATCGATGGTCTTTGGGAATATGGGGGATGAGTCGGGAACAGGAGTTTGTTTTACTAGAGATCCTTCGGATGGAAAAAATATTTTTTTCGGTGAATTTTTAATGAATGCTCAAGGAGAGGATGTTGTCGCAGGTATAAGAGTTCCTGGACCTATAAATGAAGTATCCAAAAATGATAGAAATGAGAGTTTTCCCACTTTACAGAGTTTAATGCCAAAAGTTTATGGGGAATTGGAAGGCATTTATAAGAGATTAGAGCATCACTACAAAGACATGCAGGATATTGAGTTCACGATTGAAAAAGGTAAGTTGTATATTCTTCAAACAAGAGATGGTAAACGAACGGCCCTTAGTGCTATTAAAATCGTTGTTGATATGGTTAACGAGGGGTTACTAACTAAAGAAGAAGCGATTTTAAAGATATTGCCAAGCCAGATAGAACAGCTTTTACACCCCAGGCTAGACCCTTCCAGTCCAAGAGAAATTATTGGTAAAGGCTTACCGGCTTCACCAGGAGCTGCTTCGGGGAGTATTGTATTTTCTTCAGAAGAAGCTGTAAGACTTTCAAATGAAGGGAAGAGTGTCATTTTAGTAAGGCAGGAAACAAGTCCTGAAGATATAGCAGGCATGATTGCGGCTCAAGGTGTTTTAACAGCCAGGGGAGGAATGACCTCTCATGCTGCAGTTGTCGCAAGAGGAATGGGAAAACCTTGTGTAGCGGGGTGTAATAATATTATCGTCGATTGCATTAATAATAAGTTTACACTATCGGGCGAAACCTATTATGAGGGTGATTTAATTACGATAGAAGGTTCTGAGGGCTCCGTTATGTCGGGGATTATTCCTACGATTTCAGCGGAGATGACTGAAGAATTTTCTATTTTTATGAGTTGGGTTGATTCATTTAAGACAATGAAAGTTAGGACTAATGCTGACACTCCTAAAGATGTCCAAGCTGCTTTAGATCTTGGTGCAGAAGGAATAGGTCTTTGTCGAACAGAGCATATGTTTTTTGATCCTGAGAGAGTTGTTTTAGTAAGAGAAATGATCTTTGCTGAAAATACTTCTTTAAGAAAAAAAGCTCTAGATAAAATTCAGCCGTTTCAAAAGCATGATTTTGTAAATATTTTCAAAATTATGGAGGGGAGACCAGTCAACATAAGACTTCTAGATCCACCTCTTCATGAATTTTTACCTCAAAACAAAAATGAGCAAGTCGAGCTTTCTAAACATTTAGGTGTTTCTGAAGAAAAAGTTCATGAAACTCAAAAAAGGCTTGAAGAATTTAATCCAATGTTGGGCCACCGTGGTTGCAGACTAGCGATCAGCTACCCTGAAATTTATAAGATGCAAGTTTCAGCAATTCTTGAAGCAGGCTTGGAATACAAAGCGTTGGGGGGAGAAATCAATATTGAGATAATGGTTCCTTTGGTTTCTGACCGTGATGAGCTAAAGACGATAAAAAAAGATATTAAGGAAATAGCTGATAAGTTATTTGAAGATAGGAAAGATTCTTTTCCATTCAAAATTGGGACAATGATTGAGTTACCTCGTGCAGCTGTATGTGCAGCTTCAATAGCTAAGGAGGCTGAATTCTTTTCTTTTGGTACCAATGACCTCACTCAAACAACTTTTGGCTTATCAAGAGATGATTCTGTAAAATTTCTACCAGATTATATAGAAAAAGGTATTTTCCCAGGGGACCCTTTTGTTTCCTTGGATACAGATGGGGTTGGTTTTTTAGTTAAATATGCAGTAACTGAGGGAATAAAAAGTAATCCTGGGCTCCATATTGGGATATGTGGTGAACATGGTGGTGATCCTAAATCTATTGAATTTTGCGCGGATTTAGGCTTTGACTATATAAGTTGTTCTCCTTATCGAGTGCCTGTTGCGAAGGTAGCTTCAGCTCAGGCTTTTTTGAAAAGGCAAAATGAAAAATGAGTTAAAAAAAATCCTTGAAAGATGTCTCGTTGGGCAAAACTTCGATTGTCTTTCTCTAGGTGTAATTAACTTTGCAAAATCTTCTTTTTTTTGCCTTGAGCATTTACCCTCTTCTTTTAGCAAAAGTGATAGGAAAGACAGTATTTATTATGACCTCGCGAGCTTAACGAAGCCCCTAACTCTTGGGGCGACTTATTGTAAAGAGCCTGATCTTTTTCATAAAAATGATAACCTCACCTTTCTTTTGGAGCACCGAGGAGGTCTGCCGGCTTGGGGAAGACTTTCTAAACATGATTGGCGTGCTCAAGTTCTTTCTTTTGGGATTTCTGACTCGGAAACAAAATATTCAGATTTTTCAGCTCTAAGATTAATGTTGGAGTTAGAAAAAAAGTTAGGAAAAGAGTTTTTATCTTTAATGCCAAGTTATTTTGATAAAGAAACTTTTTTTTGGAAAGATTTAAAAGACTCTAATATTACGCCCTATGTGGGATTTAGAAATGGAAGACCGATAAGAGGTCAAGTTCATGATGACAATGCCTTTGTTATTAATGAGTTTTGTACACATGCAGGTTTGTTTAGTACTGTTAGTGGTTTATGTAAGACATTATTAAACTTGGAGAAAAAGTATTCTTTAATTAAAGTCATGGAGTCGAGCTTTTTAAAAAGAAAGGGGGGAGGTCGTTTTTTAAAAGGATGGGATACGATTAACCCTATGGAAATGGATAAAACGCTCGCAGGTTTTGGTTGTAGTCCTCATACATTTGGTCATTTAGGTTTTACAGGAACCTCCACTTGGATAGATTGTGAAAAAAGGCTTGGAATTGTCATCTTAACGAATGCGACGAAAAACTTTTGGTTTGAAAGGAGTGGCCTTAACGATATTAGACGGTCAATAGGGTCTTTTGTCTGGAAAAATTATCATCAATTCTAAATCATGGTTTTATAAAAAATTTATTTCTTTTACCTTTAAAAATTCACTTGTTAAAATTGCTTTATCTATTAAATAGGAATTCTGTTAATGAAAAATTCAAATTATTTAGATAAAGAGCAACTACTTTTAAAGAAAAAAAGTATTAAGAGGATCTTTTTTTACAGAATATGTGGAACAGGAATGGGGGCTGCTGCGAT
Source organism: Halobacteriovoraceae bacterium (assembly GCA_002715375.1). Lineage (GTDB taxonomy): Bacteria > Bdellovibrionota > Bacteriovoracia > Bacteriovoracales > Bacteriovoracaceae > UBA7317. The sequence goes on along the minus strand of PAZA01000016.1, from coordinate 5,079 downwards.
TTTGTTAAAGGAAGCCGGTTATACAGTAGAGGGGGGGGATACTCAATTTAAACCTCCAATGAGTGATTATTTAAAATCAACGCAAATTCCATTAATTGATTTGAAAGAAGTTGAAATGGAGTATTTAAGAAGCTTTGACCTCATTGTCGTTGGGAATGTAGTTTCCAAAGCGAGCCCTGACGCACAATTAATTGAGGGGTTAGGTGTAAGCTTTTGCTCTTTTCCTGCAAGTCTTGGAGCCTTTATTTTAAAGGATAGGAAGGTAATAGGAGTTTCTGGAACTCATGGAAAAACCACTACAACTTATTTTATGTCTCAAGTTTTTAAAAATTTAGGTTTTAGACCAGGTTATTTTATTGGAGGAGTTCTTAATGATGGCCCATGTGCCTATTTAGGTGATTCCGATTATTTTTTTATTGAATCTGATGAGTATGACTCCGCTTATTTTGAAAAATATTCGAAATTTCTAAATTATGAAATAGATGACTTAGTTTTAACCTCTTTAGAGTTCGATCATGCGGATATTTATTCGAATTTAGAGGAAATAAAAGATCAATTCAGGAGACTTTTATACCAAATTAATGATGGAACGATAATTGCGAATTCAGATTATGAGTCCATATTAAGTCTTTTTGGAGAGTATTCTAAAAAAGATAATTGGTTATTCTATTCAGAGGAAAAAGAACCGCGAGTAAAAATTATTGAAAATAAGAATATTGAAGAATCCAAAAGAACTATCTTTAAGCTTGAAATAGGGAAGAAAGATTATCAATTTGAAACTAATTTAATAGGAATACAAAATATACTTAACCTATCCTCGGTTATTTTATTTGCTGTAAGAGAAGGCATTTCAATTGAAAAAATTAAAGGGGCCATTTTAAATTTAAAAATGGTTAAAAAAAGGCAGGAGGAAAAAGGGTTTTTCCAAGGTGCCAGAGTTATTGACGATTTCGCCCACCACCCTAGAGCGATAAGGATGACGATTGATTCGATTAAGAAAAAGTATAAAAATGATGATGTTGTTGTTGCCTTAGAGCCTTGCTCTGCAACTTCGAGGAGTTCACTTTTTCAGATGGAGTATGTAAAGGTTCTATCAAATGTAAACACCGTTATTCTAGTGGAACCTCAATCTCGAACCACAGCAAAAAACTATGATCAATTAGACTGTGATAAACTCGTTAAAGATCTTCGAAATGAAGATAAAAGAATATATTTAGTCAAAGAAATTTCTGAATTAAAAGCTAGTTTAAAAAAGGAAGCTATGTTGGGAAAGGTCATTCTCTTTTTATCAAATGGACAGTTTTTGGGCCTTTGGGAATCAGACTTTTCAGAGTCTTTGCATCAATAGTTTAAACCATTAATTCATTTTACATTATTGATTAGGCAGAATTTCTTAGAGGCTTATTTACAAGAACCTTATTGCAAAAAGTCATTGAACAGATCAATTAAACAGGGTATAGTCGTCAGACTAAAATTTGAATCAGAAACGTGGAGAAGTTATATGATAAAAGATTATATTTTTACTTCTGAGTCAGTTACAGAGGGCCATCCAGATAAAATGGCTGATGGTATTAGTGACGCGGTTCTTGACGCGATGTTGGAACAAGATCCTTATTCTAGAGTTGCTTGTGAGACGATGATAACTACAGGAATGGTTGTTCTGGCTGGAGAAATAACCTCTAAATCAACTGTAGACTTCCAAGAGGTAGTGAGAAAGAAAGTTTTAGATATTGGCTACGATGACTCGGCGAAAGGCTTTGATGGAAATACTTGCTCAGTTTTAGTGAGCCTCGACAAACAATCACCTGATATTGCTCAAGGCGTTAATCAAGGCGAGGGTTCCTACAAAGAGCAAGGTGCGGGAGATCAAGGCTTAATGTTTGGCTATGCCGTCAATGAAACTAAGTCTTATATGCCCTTAACTATCGATCTATCCCATCAGCTATCCAAGAAGTTAACAGATGTTAGAAAAACTGGAATTATTCCAGAACTTAGGCCAGATGGAAAAACCCAGGTTTCAGCTGAGTACGCTGATGGAGTGCTTAAGAGAATAGAAGCCATTGTTGTTTCTTCCCAACACTCTGAAACCTTCTCTTTAAAACAAGTTCAAGAATCCATAAGGGAGGAGGTTATTAATAAAACTGTCCCAGCTGAGCTTATGGATGAAAAAACTAAAATCTTCATTAATCCAACTGGTAAGTTTGTTATTGGTGGCCCGATGGGAGATTGTGGATTAACTGGAAGAAAGATTATTGTGGACACCTATGGAGGTCATGGTGCCCATGGTGGAGGTGCTTTCTCTGGAAAAGACCCTTCGAAGGTTGATCGCTCTGCTGCCTATGCGGCGCGACAGGTTGCGAAGCACGTAGTAGCCGCCGGACTCGCTGATAAGGCTTTAGTCCAGGTTGCTTATGCCATAGGTGTAGCGGAGCCTATGTCATTTTTAGTAGATACCTACGGGACTGAAAAAGTGAGTCTAGAGAAAATAAATAACTCTATCTCCGAAGTTTTTGATATGAGGCCAAAATCAATTATCGACAGGCTGGATTTACTTAAGCCTATTTATTTACCAACCTCTTCTTATGGACACTTTGGCAGAACCTCTGAAAATAGCTTCCCTTGGGAAAAGTTGGATAATTTGGAAAAGTTAAAGTCATTATTCTAAATTCTTGAAATTAAAGTTCAGTTAGGGCACCCTTAAGTAAAGACACAGCTTTTTTAAAGGGTGCCAATCAATAAAGATACTGGAAATTAATTTGTGGATTTTACATTTTTCTTAGTAAAGTACATCCCATTTTGGTGCGTTCCCTGCTCCCTTATAGGTTTTCAATTTGGTTATTTATATAAGCTAAAGGGTCTCAACCTAGTAGCACTCTTATTTTTTGGCACTGCTATTTTGTGTTCCATTCTAATCGTTTATTACTTCTGGACGGGTGGTCCTGTTAAGGCAGTTGAAGCTCTTGACTATTTTATTAAGGATGCGTCTCGTTATTTAAGATAAATTAATTAAAGCAGGAATAAAATTATGGATGATTTTAATTTTTTGCATAATTCTCTAGTGAGATTGAATACCTCTGACTTATTTAATGTAAAGAATAGTTTTTCAGTAGATTATTTTTCTCAAGTTACGTTCATATTTGTAGGTGAAGATCACAGAGGCTTAATAGATAGCTCTTTAAATAATGATTTAAAGATAGATTGGGGTTTAATGCATGTAAAAAGCTTAGAGATTTTTTGCCGTTTAAGGGAAATAAATAATTACTCTATTTTTGTTTTCAACGTAAAAAATAAGGATGTAATTAGAGAGATAACTTACTTACAGGAATTTAAATCGAAAGGTCATATTTTCGACCTTATTCTAGTTGAAGGTGATATTTCAGTTCAGAATTTGACCTTAATTACAAAGAGAGAAAATTGTAGGTTACTTGAATCTAGCTTGGATAAAAGTAGTTTAAAAAACCTTATTTCAAAAATTGTTGAAAGCAGGAAAAGGGAATTAAAAGAATTAAAAGAATTAAAAGAAAGAAATTTGTTAATTAACGGTCATGAATGGGTAAATAAGGACGTTAGGGTTCCAGAAATGCTTTATAGTAAAAGCTTTAAAGAAGCACTAAATAAGTGTTTAACTCAGTTTAATGAAAATAAAGGAGAGGCACTTTTTATTTGGGGTGAGAAAGGTGTTGGAAAAAAGAAGTTGGCAGAATTAACTCATTTGAATTCGACTAAAAGAGAAAATGATTTAAAAATAGTAAATATTAAGTCTATTCGGAAAGATTACTTAGATGAATATTTTTTTGATCGAGAGAAAGGTGTATTAGAAAATGAATATTTAGGAACAATATGCTTAATAAATTTATGCTTAAGTAGCGAAGAAAGTAAATCGACTTTAAGAAATTTATTAGAAAGAAAAAAGCCAAATGTAGACTTAATAATTATTTTAGAGGAAAAGGAAAAAAATAGGATAGAAAAAAAATTGGATGGTGGTTTAAAATCAGTATTTTTAAAATCAAATATCCATTTACCATCTTTAAGAAATCGAAAAGATGAGCTTAAACCTTTACTTGAATACTATTTGTTAAAATATCAAAAGTTCCATAATAATTACTTTACAGTTAGCAAGGAGATTCTAAATTCACTTAAAAATTATAATTGGCCGGGTAATTTAATTGAATTAGAGAACTTAATTGAAGGCGTTTGTGCAACATTTGATAAGAGAGAATTAAAATTAGAAGATTTACCTCAGAAATACATTAAAAATTTTAATAAAGAAGAAGAGTTGGAAATAAACTTTGGAGATGAGGGAATAGACTTAAATGAATATTTGAGAAGATTAGAGATGGTATTGATAAAAAAAGCCTTAGAAAAAACTAATGGAAATAAAAATAGAGCATCAAAATTCCTAAATTTAAATAGAACAACTCTAATTGAAAAGATGAAAAAAAGAAATATTGATAGAAACTATCCCAGAATAGAAAATTGAGTAACCTAGTATGTTGAAAGGTTTTCTAATGTCAAAATTTTGTTATGGAAAAATATTCCATAAGAAATAATTTCCTTTAAAAAAAATTAAAAGAAGGTAAAATTTTAATTGTCTTGAGTTCAGGATGAACGAGATTCAATATAGAAATGAAACAGGAAGTTTCAAGAATCATGGCGGCGAAAAAACTCAAAATTTTGACGCTTTTATTATCGTTGGTATTTTTTTCTGAATTGGAAAGTAAGATTTTAACTCAGAAAAAGATGAAGGATAATTTGAGATGGGAGTTAAAGGTATCGAAAGACCAAGTCTTATTAGATATCGACTCGAAAACTTTTAGCATAAAGACACTTAATTACCAACTCTATAGAAAAATCGTTGAAGACCTTCAAAAAATAAAACTAAATGAGTCATTTTTTAAAAAGATAGATTTGGATGATGGTAAGAATGCAGAAAACCACTCGATAATTAAAGTCCACTTTAGCAGTACTGGGGTAAAAAACTTTTCATTCTATAAAAATAGGGATGAAAAGTATGTTATCGACTTTTGGTCGGAAAAACAAAGAAAGGATAATTCTGATGTTAAGAAAAAAAATAAAATA
>PAZA01000015.1 GCA_002715375.1 Halobacteriovoraceae bacterium | reverse complement strand
TGGAATCAGCGATAATAGTCTAGCGTCCGTAGGAATTTACAGATATTGAGATGGGCTAGAACTTCATGGAAGAACTGGATAAGTTAGAAACGCCAAAAAAATTGAGTGATGGCATATTGAAAAAGTTTTCAGTAGCACTCGCTCTTTTTTCTCTTATAGCACTTGCACTGCTTATTGGATTGGAGTATTTTTTAACACCCTCTTCAAAAACCCCTTTGAAGATTGGTTTATGGACTCTTCTCATTTTGGTAGGAGATATCGTTTCTTACAAATTCTTTAAAAGTAGAATAAAAAACTATTTTGAAAATAGGCTCAGTTACATTCTCCAAAACCTTTACTCACAAAGAGATAGTTACACAAAAAACAAACTTAACCTGAATCCTAAGGTAAAAAATTGGGACGAAATTGACCAAATATCTCATGATATTAATATTATTTTTGATCAATTTAACAAAATGGTCGTAGATATTGAGGATCTATCAACAGCTTCTTCAATGATTCAAAATGATCAGCAGAACCTGCCTCTAGAAATCGCTCGGCTTAAAAATGAATTGAGTAAAAATAAAACCCTATTAAGAATAGTCTTCCATGACATCGCCAACCCACTCACAGTTATTAGAAATTCTATTAAGTTAACAAATAAATTCATTGAATCCGATCACAAAGGAAATGAAGAAAAAATCATTAAGAAAATTTCTGCAATTGGTAAGGCTACCATAAACATTGTTGATATCTTAAATCAAATTAAAGAATTAGAAGCCGTAAAATCAGGTAAAATTAAAGTTAAATTGGGTCCAGTTGCTCTAGAAGAAGTTATAGAAAATGCACGATTTACCTTCGAATCAAAAATGGAAAATAAAAATATAAACTTCACCTTTAATAATTATCTAGATGGTGAGAGTATTCTTGCTGAAAAGGTGTCTCTTTCCAATAATGTCGTAAATAATATTATATCTAATTCAATCAAGTTCTGTGATAACAACGGGTCGATTGAGATTATTGCTAAAAGAACTAATGATCAAATTCTTCTTACAATGAGTGATAACGGTATTGGAATACCAGAAAGTATTTTAACAAAACTTTTTGATGATGAAGCCAAAACAAGCCGACCTGGAACTGAAGGTGAGCCTGGGACTGGATTTGGTATGCCAATTGTAAAAAGTTATATGGACCTGTATGAAGGAAAGATAGAAGTTTTAAGTAAAGTAAAAGACGAACATACTGAGAACTCAGGAACAACTTTTAATTTATACTTTAAAATTGCTAGTTAAACTCAGAAAAATCTTTTTTTCAAGGTTTCATCAAATCTAAAAGCGTAGAAGAAACTTTTTGAATATCGTTTTCATCGACATCTAAATGAGTCACGGCCCTTATAAGGTTATCCGGTCCACCAGTCACTAAGATTCCTTTATCCTTCAAAGACTTTATAAGCTCCGGTGCTTTTGCTTTTTTTGGATCTACTTTAATCCATACAATATTTGTTTCAATTTTGGAAAACTCTAGATCTAAACCGTCAATTTCCATAATAGAATTCGCTAAAATTCTTGCATTTGCATGATCTATTTTTAAACGCTCTACATTGTTATTTATCGCGTAGAGGGCCGCTGCTGCTGCTACCCCAGCCTGCCTCATCCCACCACCCATAACTTTTCTTAACCTATGAGCTTTTTCTATTTCGACCTTACTGCCAACTAAAATAGAGCCTAAAGGTGCGCCCAAACCTTTTGAAAAGCAAACAGAAATTGTATCAAAATATTTTCCCCATTCCTTTAATGGGATGTCGGAAGCAATAGAGGCATTAAATAGCCTGGCTCCATCTAAATGCATCTTGAGACCATTGTTTCTTGCCCAAAATGCTATTTTCTTGATTTTATCTAAGGGATAAACCCTTCCTCCCATTCTATTAAGAGTATTCTCTAAAGAAATAATTGACGTTTTTGCGTAATGTGAGTCTAAAGGTCTCACCTTATTTTGAAGATCTTCAACATCCAAAAAGCCTTCTTCTTTTTCAATAGTTCTAGTTGTAACACCCCATAATCTTGCAAGCCCTCCACCTTCCCATTGGAAAACATGGTAGGAGCTATGGCAAAGTAGCTCATCCCCTGGTTGAGTTAAAGAACCTATTCCGAGTTGATTGGCCATAGTTCCTGAAGGAACAAAAAGAGCATCTTCTTTTCCTAAATTTTCTGCCATTTGCTTTTGTAATTCATTAACAGTTGGATCTTCTCCAAAAACATCATCGCCAACTTTTGCCTTCATAATAGACTCTTTCATCTTTCAGTCGGCTTTGTCACAGTATCAGATCTTAAATCAATCATCTTTAATCACCTTAATTTTTTTACTTTTTTAATTTTTAACTTTTTAACTTTTTAACTTTTTAACTTTTTAACTTTTTAACTTTTTAACTTTTTTATGACCCTTTTGACCTCTTCAAACTCTTTTGTCGAAATAACAGCTCTTTTTGGAGATGGCCATTTTTTGGACATGTTATCCATCTGCCGGACTCTTTCTTCACTTGGAGGATGCGTACTCATCGCATCTGCAAAAGAGGCAAGTATAGAGTTTTTATTCTTATTATACTTTTTTTCCATTTCAAGAAGCTTTTTATAAAAAAGTCCAACATGGTTGGAGTGGTAACCTGCACCCACGCTTGTCCTGAAACCAATTCTATCGGCCTCCATTTCATCTTCTCTTGAATTCGCCATAAAGGCATACTTTTGGATTAAGAGAGCTCCTCCTGCACCAGCTAAAGATCCATATTTTGCCATACGTCTTAAGCACTCCCTATCCTGACGACTGCATACAATCTTGCCAAGACCATAACCCGCCAATCCACCGAGAATAGCTCCGCCCAAACCATATAAGATGCTCTTCTTTCTTTCTCTATTCGCCTTATCAATTCTTTCAGCAGTATGCCTGGCCTTAACATGCCCAATTTCATGACCAATAACTCCAGCTAGTTCAGATTCAGTTTCGGCCATTTCAATTAAGGGTGCAGTCACATAGATTGTTCCTGCTGGTAAAGCGAAAGCATTGACCATTTTTGTATCAACAACTGAAAAGTTATAGTGATAAGGGTTCCCCTCTAATCCATTTTTTGATGCAATTTTTCTTCCCAGACTTGCTATATAGCGTTGGACTTTATCACTCCTTAAGGGAGGATAATCCTTTCTCATTTTTGGAACATACTGCTGAGTCATTCTTTTTTCATCATCAACTGAAAGAGACGTAGCTTGTCCAGTATTGTCACCTTCTCTCTGTCTATGCCTAGATGTCGCGCAAGAAGCAAGGAGAATTGGAAGAGCCCCTAAAAAAGCACGCCTTCCCAATTCAGTTTTATTTATATACTTAAGTTCTTGCTCGAGTTGATCTAACGAGTTCATCCCCCACTCCTTACTTCAAGGACTCATTCTAATTTTTGTTTGATTCTTTGAATTTAATTTTTCAATAAATTTAATAAAAAAACAGTAAAAAAATGATTTAATTGGAACCTTTTGTTTCTTTTCTACCTTAAGACTTAAAAGAATTTACAAAACCCTCATAAGCTTTTTCAAAATTTCCTTGAGAAAATTGTTCCTTAAGTTCGCTATTTATTGAACCTAAAGTATCGGCGCTTAAGGGTTCCGTTAGAAGTCTGTGAGAAAAATGATGAGCAATAATGAAAATACAAGAAAGCTCTCCTAAGTTAGAGCTATCCAGGTTTCTTGGAAAACCACTACCATCTGGTCTTTCGTGATGCTCTCTAATAATATTTGCAGTTTCGCTAGAAAAAACCCCTTGATCAATTAATAATTGAGCAGAGCGGATAGGATGTGTCATAACCTCTTCCTTTGTATCGAAAGGGAGGTCTTTAAAAGTCTGGTCTTCAATATTTACAATTTTAGCAAGGTCCTCATTATCGAGAGAGATGTCCTGACAAATTGAAGCTGTTACTAACCTTTCACTATTTTCATTATTATTTAACTCTGTTTTTTCTAAAATTGCGACACTCAAATAAGACGTTAGGATGCCGAGCTGATAGAGGTAATTTTTTTTAGTAACTAATTTCCCCAATATTGAAGCCATCTTTGGGCTTTTCTTTAAATTAACCAAAATGGTTTTATAAAATCGATCAGCTAACTCTATTGTCGTTTCTTTGATTCCTAAATCTCTTAATGCTCTATGGATTCCTTCAATACTGTGGAATTGAAGAAAAACTTGTTCTTCCAATTTATTCTTACCCTCATCACTATCCGAAGCTTCAACACCTAACTTTAAGCCTAAATTCTCATTTGAAACTTTTATGAATTCTTCATACTCTTCTTTTTTTATAAAAAGATATTGAATCCCCTTATCAATATATTTTCTAAAGTCTTCTTCGTGAACTTCAGCTCCCTTATTAAAAACAGGAAGATATTTTCCTAATCCCGTCATTTTCATAAAAGCTTGTACAGGCATTTCTTTAAATATTAAAAAGCGGTCCGCTGAAATTGGAGCATAACTCTCACTTAGAAGCTCTATCTTTGTTTTTAAAAAGTCAGCTACTATTTTTACTAGTTCCTCTTTGTTAAATGGTTTTGTCAAAAAAGGTAATTCATTCCTATTTTCAAAAAGCTCCATAAATTCTGGCATATCAGCTGGATCTATATTGTCTTCAGCACAAACTAAAATAAAAGCAGGGTCTAATGAGGACTCTTTTAAGAATCAATATAAAACCCTTCCATTTCCGTCCTCCATCGTATAGTCGGAGAGAACAAGAACAATATCGTGATCTTTTTTTAATATTTCAATTGCCTCATTCCCAGACTTTGCAAAAATAATTTCATTGTCAAATTCTGTTTCGATATACATTTCCATTACATCTGCAACACTCTCTTCATCCTCTACAATTAAAATTTTTCCTCCATCTCCCACTCTCTGAGAAGCCATTTAAATATTCCTTTTTGAAGTTTGTGCGTACATTGTTCATTATAACTCCATAACTTTGGTTACTGTTAAAAAAATGAATTCTTATCCTTGTTGACAATTTATTTTGGTTAATGGGCCAATTTGGCCCTAAAATCGAGTACTTCTATCAACATTGTGTAAGGTTTATTTTCTTCCTTTTAGATTTCTTAAAAGCTATAAAAAGCGCTTTAAAAACTACTTAAAAACAGGAGAAAGTAATGAAGAAAAATTTTTTAATCCTGCTAGTAATGTTTTCAATGTCTTCTTTTTCAAATGCAACAGACTCAATCTCCCTTGAACCTATTGATAATGAAATTGAAAGATCCTGGGACCATGATGGCTGGGATAATGGTTGGGATGACCATAATGATGGTTGGGATGATGACTATTATGATGACCGTTGGGATGACGATTATGACCGTGGATACTATCCGAGGCACCCAAGGAGAAGAACCCATTGCCGAGCAGATTTAGTTATGGGTAGAAAAGTTATTGCTTCTTTTAGAGCAAAAGCTAGAGGCGAAAACTTCAGGCATGCAAGAAGAAAAGCTTGCAGAAAAGCCATGAGAAAGTGCCGCCAAGGCTTCAGAGGAAGAAACATAATGCCTTCTTACGGAATGGTAAGATGTGAAATTCACAGACCAGGATTTACTTACGGCCCTTACTAAAAAATAAGGACCGGAGTTTATACGAAGGGGGAGGATTTTTAGGGGATAGCCTCTCCCTTCTTTCAAAAAAAGTAATCTTTAAATATGGTCGGCCAAAAGGTTAACAACTTTTTGATCGAAGTAGTTGCAGCTCATACCGCCATCAACAACGATTCTCTCTCCATTTATTCCACTTGACCTCGAACTCAGAAGAAAAGCAACTGTGTCAGCGACTTCAGAAGTGTATAGGGCTTTTTTCCTAAGCATTAATTGTTCAGAGTAAATATAATTATTCACATAACCGGGAATACCGGCTGAGGCAGAGGTTTTAAGAGGACCTGCGCAAACAGCATTAAACCTTATTCTAGAAAAGTCGGAAAAACTCTTTGCCAAAAAAGGGACTGTAGCATCCAATGAAGCTTTAATAGGCCCCATATAACCATAGGATGTTGCTTTTGTATTAGAGATAGAAATAGTAACAACCGAAGCATCTTCGGCCAAGTTTTTCTTAAGACCATTGGCCAAAGCAACTAATGAAAAGCAAGAAATATTTGTCGCCTGTAAATAATCTTTCACATTTGTTTCATGAAAAGGCTTAATTCCTTCGGAGTAGTTTGCAAAAGCTATCGAATGAAGAAAACCAGATAAAACTTTCCCCTCAAGCTCCTCTCTTAATTTCTCAATAGAATCCTCATTCTCAACATCACAAATAAAAATTCTATTATCGGGAAATAGCTTTTGGACCTTTTCGTAATTAGATTCATTTTGAACAGAAAGAAAAACCTCTGCACCATTTTCTATAAGAGTTTTTGCCACATGAAAAGCCACGCTTTTCTTATTAGCGACTCCTGTTATGAGGAAGGCCTTACCTTCCATTTTTAAGAAATCCATCTCTAACCTCCTTTATGAGTCCACTAAGGCACATGAAAATTCAAGAGAAAGAACACATTTTTCCTTAACAAAAAGTTTACCTTTAAAAAAAACAGCATTTGATAAAGCATCTGTTTTTTCAATTTTAATATCAAGAGTCTCGCCAGGTCTTACGAGACCACGAAACTTAACTTTATCAACACGAGTCACAACACCAACTTTTCCATCAGATTGCCCTCCCATAAGAAAAGCCCCTGCTTGAAAAGCAGCTTCTTGAAGTAAAACACCAGGCATAATTGGATTCTCGGGAAAGTGTCCTTTAAAGAAATCCTCTTCCCCAGTTAAATCTTTTTGGGCCCAAACCGTTGCCTCTCCTAATTCTATAATCCTATCTAGAAATAAAAACGGTGCCCTTTGGGGAATCCTTTCTAAAATTTCTGGCGTCATTATTACAACCCTCCAGAAATATCAAGAGTCGTTCCGGTAATATAGGAAGCCTCTTTTGAAGCAAGGAAAAGAACTCCATGAGCAACCTCTTCAACTTTGCCAAATCTTTTCATGGGCACTTGTTTTTTATAAGCTGATATTTGATCCTCAGGCAGGTCACTAATTAGTTCTGTTTCAATAAAACCTGGACAAACGCTATTAATAGTTATTCCTTTTTTACCAACCTCTTTAGAAAGAGATTTTGCAAGGGCAATTTGAGCCGCTTTGGAAGCCGTATAATTAGCTTGCCCTGGTAAGCCTATCTTACCACCGACAGAGCTTAAATTAATGATACGTCCGTAGCGTTTTTTCATAAATCTTAATATTGCTTGCTTGGACATATAAAAAGTTCCGTCCAAGTTTATTTCTAAAACTCTTTTCCAATCTTCTTCACTCATGAGGGCCCCGACATTATCTTTTCGGATACCTGAATTATTAACCAGAATTTCTATTGATGAATAATTCTCATCTATCCAGGAAAAAAAGCTTTCCACTTCTTCATTTTGACTTACGTCAAACTTACGGATCGTTAAACGAGACTCAGGAAATTTGTTTTCCATTTCCCATTTAAATTTTTCAGCTGCCTCATCATTACTAGTGTAAGTAGCTATACCCTCTCCGCCCGCCTTTAAAAAAGCTTCGCTTAAGCCTCTACCAATTCCTCGAGTTCCTCCGGTAATAATGATTCTTTGGTCTTGGAATTCAAACATAATATTCATCCTTATCACAACGTAGTATTTATCTTTAAACTAGTTTAAAACTCTATCTCATACCCTTTTCTAAAAATGCCTCAACTTCATGAGATTGAATAACTCCATAGTTGGCAGCACCAAGCCAACCAGACATAATGATTCCAACAGAACCACTATGAAATAGTCCATCTATTTCTTTATGCATATTCATGCTTATATCAAGGCCTTCAAATTTTGTCCCAAAGGAAGATCCTTTGTCATGCAAAGTATATTTTTCTACAGTAAGAGGTGTTGCAGAATCAACAAAGTCGATTTTTTTACTTATGCCAGGAATAAGCTTCTCAATAGCAGTAAGGGCTTTATCCTCAATATATTTTTTTTGTTTTAGGTATTCCTCATCAGAAAGCCCTTTCCAATCTTCATATCGGGCATTCGAAGAAGAAACGACCGCATATCTGTTATTAAGATGAGGACGGCACTCAGGATAATAAATGGAAAAGGTTTGACTTCCAACCTTTGGAGACAGTATCCAATCAGACTTATACTCAGGGTCTTCAGAATAAAAAAGAAGGTCTCCAACATCTGGAATGCTTTCTCCTTCACGTATTCCCATATAAACTTGGCAGCTACTTGTATTGAGCCTTACTTTTTTAGATGCTTTTATGTAATCCTTGGAAAAGTGGTCTTCCCCAACAAGTTTAAAAATAGTTGACATTACATTGGAATTTGAAAGAACAGCTTTAGAGGCAATAAAATCCTCTCCTATTTTAACCCCTTTTACCTTTCCACCTTCAATAACAATATTACTAACCTTGGCATGCATTTTTATATCAACACCATTTGAGAGTAATTCATCTTTCATTTTTCCGATTAAAACGTCCGTTCCACCTTTAAAAGTGAAGACTCCTTTACTCATGAAGTTTGAAAAAACAATTCCATAAGTAATGGCCGGATCTTCCAAGTTTGAACCATTCGCGTAAGTAATTGGTTCTAAAAGGAACCTAACAACATCTTTTCTACCTGGAAAAAACTTTTCAAAGAGTTCTCCATTATTTAACTTTGGTGGATCATAAAAATTCATTGATTCAAGCTCAGAAAAGAAACCTTCGATTTTCTCTTCCTCAATTTTAAAAAAGTCTTTTAACTTTCTCTTAAAGTCTTCTTTGGTAAACTCTGTTTCAAGATCGTACATTGGGTTTATAAATCGAACTTTTTTTAACTGAATGATGGAGTTAGCAATTTCCCTACTCCAATAGCGCTTGCAAGTCTTAATCATTCCAACTGGAAAACCATGAAGAGAAACATCAAAAATATGATCTCCATCTCTTCTCTTAAACCATGTTGCAAAACCACCTAATTTATTATGGGACTCAAGGAGGAGAACTTTTCTTCCATTTCGACCTAACTTATTAGCAGCAGTCATCCCTGCCAACCCACTTCCAACAATGATGATATCATACGATTTCGTTATTTTTTCTTTGGCCCTAATCAACATTTTCTTCAAACCTCTGAACTAATATTCTGCATAATTTAAATGCCTATTTTTATAATAAAAAACAAGAAATAACACCCTTAAAGATGGACGATTTTCGCAAAAGGACCCATCAATGACAACTTATTGTGCCTTGAAAAAAAGAGATTTTTATTAGACTTTATTTCTTTACAATGGGCCCTTAGGTTATTTAATTTCGCANTACAAAAAAANCCTAACAGTGCAAGGAAGAAAACATTTTTCCANTACAGGCAAGGAAATAAGTAATGAAACAATTGACGCACTTTTTAAAAATATTTTTTCTCTTATCTCTTTTCATTTGCTTCACTTTCTCGCCGAGTCATGCAGCTAATAAAATTTCAAAAAGGTTTAAAGATGGCTTTATTTTTGTTGGCGCAGAGCCTCAGGTTGTCCTCCACATAAAAAAGATATCTTCTGGGTGCAACACTTCTTTAACTGGAAGTTTTGTCAAAACTGTTAATGGCTCCCTTAAAGGCTTAAAGTGCTTCGAAAGAAAGTGGGAAGAATTAAACTCTATAAAATCCTTTAATGCTGAATCAACTTTGGGAAATGACTTTCCTTTATTTGTTGAAAAACCTCAAACAAATATAGATCTAAATAAAAAGGAAGCCTATTTTCTTGCTAAAAAAGATTTTAACCTTCCTTCTTTCTGGAAAAAAAACCCAGAAATGGATGGAAGAGGCGTCATTGTCGGAGTTATTGATGATGGAATTTCTCCACACGCGCAGGGTTTTCAGAAAACAACAACTGGCCAAAGAAAGGTAATTGGCCACTACTCCAACTCAACAGGCCTCAGTTTTAATCTTAAATTGATGGATCCAAACGCAGAAACTGAGCTGATTGAAGAGAAAAATGTCCTTAGATACTGGAAAGGAATTATTGATGAAGAAAAACATTTGTTATCTTACCCTTACCTTTTTACAGACCTAAATCGAAATAAAACAAAAGACAAAATTCAAGTTTGGGTTTTTGAAAAAAATAATAAGTCTTTAAAAATCTGCATCGACACAAACATAAATAAGTCCAAAGAAGAAGCTGAATGCTTTTCTCCCTTTAATGAAAGTGGCGGCTACGGTTTTTGGGATAAAAGTAAACAGATCGCACTCTTAGCAGAGTTTGATCCTGAAAGAAATTTACTAACAGTTAACGAGGGAGAAAGCAGGGGGGATTCCCATGGAGAAGGTGTCGCCTCAGTCATGGCCGGTCATAAAATTGCTGGTCAATATGATGGAGTTGCACCAGGAAGCCAGATTATTGATTATGATCTTGGAGAACCCTCCCATGATAGATCTGAATCTTTCTATACTTTCTCTACCTTTTTAAAGGCCTTGGAACTTCTTGGAGAAAAAGGTGCTGATGTCGTCAACATTAGTTACAGCCTTTATTTCCTATCTGAAGAAAATCAAATGTTTATGCAAGAGGCGCTTGATAAGCTTATTAAAAAATATAATTTTGTTCTCTGCTTTTCAGCGGGTAATAATGGTCCTGGCCTTAAAAGCCTTAATAGAAGAAGTCTTTACACTCCAAACTCTTTAGTGGTAGGGGCCTTTGCAGGAAAAGACCTTTATGAAAGAGTGCATGGAGTTAGTGGTCTTCCCGAGCAGGGACTCCTTCCCTATTATTCTAGCCGAGGACCTGGCCCATCAGGGGGTCTAGGTCCTAGCCTTATTTCTCCTCTCGCCTCTCTTACCTACTCAACAGGCGATAGAGGTTTCAGGGCCTTTAGTGGTACTAGTTCGGCAAGCCCTGCAATTGGGGGACTTGCAGCTGTTCTCATTTCTTCTTTAAAGCAGTTAAATCTACCTATAGAAGTTAAAAGTATTGTCGAAGCTTTAAAATTAAGCGGAACTCCACTAAAGAATACTCCATTCTTGGCCCAAGGGTATGGACTTCCCAAAATAGAAAAAGCCATCCAAATATATAAACGCTTTTTAAAGGGAGAACTTTTTAATGAAATTCATCATAATTTAAGGGCAAGTGACAATAATTTAAAAAAAGGTCTTCTTTTAAAAACGTCAGAGCTTGATTCAAACTATATTGAATCACGTATATTCTTTAAAGGAATTGCTAGTAGCAACGTTGAAGACTCAAAAAAGTCCGAAATTTTAGTGCCTATAAAAGTTAATTACTCTCATCCATGGATTGAAGGTCCAAAAAGAAGCTTCATTAGCTCTGGAAGATCATTTATTTCGATAGGAGTCAACCTTGAGAAGCTTTTGGAGGAATTTGAAAATAACTACGAAAATATAAAAAGCTATGAACAATTTGGAGAAATCAAAATTTCCGAAGAGAAAAGCGGACAAATCCTAAAAATTATACCTATAACTTTAATTCATGATATTACCTTAAAAAGTAAAAAGTCATGGAATTTAAAATTGAAAGCAGAGGAAGGGAAAAGAATACACTTCCATATTCCACAATCTGTTAAAGCATTAAAACTTAATACAAAATTACTCCAAGGGTTTCCTGGAAGAATCGGCTTTAAACTTTATAGTCCTAAAGGAGTAAAGTCCCGATCTCAATACATGAAAAAAGACACACCAATTGTTTTCACGACTTCAAAAAGTGGTCATTACCAATTAGGTGTTTTTAGATTAAAAGGAACTTCAAGACCTTCTAAAGTCCAAGTTCAAATAACCCCCTTAAAAATAGAGCTGAGCTCTAAAGCTCTTATAAAAGATAAAGAGAAAATTTTTCTTAACTCTTTAAACAAAGATATAATCAGAGGTGATCTTTTAATACACCCACAAAAAGAATTAATTAAAGAAAAGTATGTAGACTTTAAAGGAGATAACGAATTAACTCTTTCTTCACCTTTTAACTTCGAAAAAAAAGGTGAATATATCATTGAGCTTAAACCTCTATATCCAGAAGAGTGGTCCTATCAAAGAAAGGATTGTCTCTATTTATTTAAAAATAAAGAAGAAAAAACTTTATTGACAAGATGGGGTGGAACCTTCTCAAACTTCAAAGCTAACGACAAAAAGGTGGAAAACCAAATGTCTTTAAAAGTTTTGGAGAATGCTTCTTCAATTCATTTTCACTGCCGACTCTTTGACTCTTTTAAAAAATCTAATTATGAGGTTCCTTTTATAATGTCTCTCAATTTAAAAAAAGAAGAGGCTCCACTGTCTGTCCCCGTATCTTTAAAAAGAGGTCACAATAAAATTCGTTTTAAAAAAGATTTCTTTAAAAGTTGGAATCGGAGTCATAGTGCAGGAATCTCTTTAAAGATAAAAGACTCAGTTGGAGAAAATATTTTTTTAGGAAACTTGCCTATTATAATCAATTAAAAAAAAATAAATAAAAGCTCTGCCCTATTAAACTAAACCTTTTTTGACCGAAAATATAATTGTCGGCAGATGATCAAGAAGGTTTATTTGAATAAGATTTCGGCAAACTATATTATTAAATGGATTATTTTCTCTGCAGTTGCTTCAATTTCAGGCCTTTCCATAACTTACCTTTTTATTTATCTTCTAGATAAGATTTATGATATAACGACGCAAACAAACTCTTATTTTATATTACTTCCACTTCTCGCACCTTTTCTTTGCAAGTATTTAGCCTATCATTTTTCCCCAGAATCATCAGAAGAAGGTGTTCTTTCATACCTAAACAGTGTTAATGAAAAATTTGGTGACCTCCCCTTTAAAGTTACGTTTTTCAAGTTCGTTGCCGCTCTCATCACTTTGGGAACCAATCTCAGTGGTGGAATTGTCGCCCCTCTCGTTAGGGTTAATAGTGGAATAGCCTCATTTTTAGGAAGTCAAAAAATAATAAAGAAGCTTAAAATTGACGATGATGATAAAAGAACATTTGTTATATGTGGAGCTTCAGCAGTTGTCGCATCCGTTTTTCACGCACCTCTAAGCTCAGGCCTTTTTGCAGTTGAAATATTAAAAAGGGCCAATATGAAATATCTTGATCTATTTCCCTCCATACTTGCAGCTTGCTTTACCACAGCTCTTGCAAAAGGTTTAGATTTAACATCAGTTTTCCCTTTCCAATCAACTGTTGAAATATTTCCTCTAAAAAACCTCATTTGGGTTATCCTGATTGGTTTTTTTAGCGGCTATTTCTCTATACTCTACGTCAATTTTTATCACTGGGTTTCAACTGTCTCTGAAAGAAAACAGCTTAATTTTGGATCTAAAGTTGTTGGCTCAATAATTGTCATTATTATAGCCTACTTCTTTGGAGAAGGTTTACTTGGAACAAGTCTAAAAATGTTTGAAAATCTTGTAAATGGAGAACTTCCTGTTTTACCTGAATATATAAAAGGTCCCTATTTAGTTTTTATTGGGCTTATTGTTTTAGCCGCCCTTAAAGGCATCACCAATTGCCTAACAGTTGGAACTGGTTACAGTGCAGGTTTCGCCGGCCCAAGTGTAATTATGGGTCTTCTGATAGGAGCGGCTTTCGGAAATCTATTAAACATCCCTCCTTCTTCTGGGTCATACTATAGCTTTATGGCAGCAGGTATGAGTGGTGTTCTTTCAGCAAGTATGAATGTCCCTATGTCAGCAGCTGTAATGGGAGCAGAGATTTTTGGGTCAAATATTGGTTTTTCATCGACTATTTCATCAATCATAGCTTTTCAAGTTGCCAGAGGAACAACACTCTACAAATCTCAAATTAAGTAATAGAAAAGAAACTACTTTTGACTCTATTTTTTATGATTAACTAACTTCTTTTATTTTTAGCTTAGGGTCTTTTTTAATTCTTTAAGTGTCTCATTTCTTGTTGAAACTAACTCTAATAAAGAGTCAATAATAGAGGACATGAGGTATTTATCTTGAATTTTTAAGAAATCTTCTGCAGATAAATTACTTTGAAAGTAATCTTTTACCAAAGAAAAATCTTTTTGAATTCTTTCATCTCCAGTAACTCTATAGACTACTGAAGTATAAAGGCATGAATTCATTTCATATTTTAAATGCCCTCTGTGACCCATTGATAAGAATCTAAGTATCAAAGGATCCAAATCTTTCTTATTTTTTAACTCATCTTCTAAAGGAAGAAAATCATCTAAGCTGACCGTTCCCTTTTGATTTTCCATATCTCCAAGAAATAAAGAAAGAGAAGTATCTCCTCCTGTTATATCAGCAATGGCTTCAAGAATAGCAATAGCATAAACTCTAATTCTAAGATATTTAAGGGCAACACCTATATTAATCTTCGCTCTTTCAAATAATAGTTTCATTTCACTCTGAGAAGGATATCCTTTATAGGAAGAGTAAACTCTTTCGACTTTGAGACTGGAAAGAAATCCCTCCATTCCCTGCAAAGCTTTTCGAAAATCTTTTATCCTTAAAGTATTGGGGTACCTCATTGCAGGACTACTTTCCGGGAGAATATTCCATGTGTTTTCAATAAAGTTTTCCACTAGAACTTCAGAAAAATTGTCTACATCTTTATTCTTCAACTCAGTTGCTCTAATGAGAGTTTGATCAATTTCATCTTCGGAAAAACCCAACGAATACTTTTTGTTTATTTCTGATAATCTATCCCTAACTGTTTGAAGTGAATCCTTTCCATCACTACCAATGCCTCTAAATGGAATTGTTGCTTCAATACAAACACATATTTTTATTAAGTCTTTCTCTTTTATATAACCATCAAGTTCATGAACACACACTAATGAGCTGAGGAACTCATTTCTTCCTTCATAGGGGTTTAACTTACTGCCTTGATCAAAGCCAAAAATCTTTGAAGTGAAATAAGTTATTCTATCTTTTTCGATATCAATTTCTTTAAGAAGATAATCACCATTTTCAATGGTTACAAATTGATCAAAAACCTTGGAAATTTCAGGAGGTGCACCATGATCAACAGAGACCTGAACAATGTCATGGTAAATAGCAGAGAGAGCAACAATAGGCTTACTCCCTTGAGCCAAATGAAGTATATGGTAAGGTCCATGATAACTTCTCCCTCCTCCATCCATCGCTCTATGAACTAAGAGGGACCATTTTTCTATTACGTTAGGGGAAATTTTGTAATCCAGACTCTTTAGCGCGCCACTAAACAGATCTATAATTTGTCTTATATCTGAATGCCGGGTAGAAGGCATATGCCTCCTCCTTATCCTGAGTTATCTAACCCACCAAGGAGATTCTTTAATAGTAACCTAATATCAAAAGGATACTTATTTTAATTTTCTTTCTGTTAGCCCTAATCGGACTTTAAACCAACTTTCATTACAAAATCTTCACAATCTCACTTTTTTGACATTTTTTTGTGCCAAAAAACTCAAACTTCCCCATTTTCATCATCATTCTTTGCAAAAAGATGGATATATCAGTTTAAAAAAATTGGTTTTTCTTTCCAATTTTATAGTAAAAAGGGCTCAATAAAATCAACTTATTGAGCCTTTATTAAGAAAACTTCACAAAAATTATCATTTTTTCTTTACTTAATAAAAACAAATTTTATTGAAAAATCATCAAAAAAAAGAATTTAAAAGTATAATAAAAATGTTTTTTGGTTATAACTATTTTTAGTTTTCACTTGTGCGTAGATTAGTTAAGGCCCCATTTAAAGGGGGTTAAGAGAAAAAGGAGAAGGACCAAAGAAAAAGAGCTTAATTTAACAGGGAATAAATCTCTATTTATTTAGGTGCGACTTAAGGTCTTTTTGGTTCTTTGTTTTTCTTGCTTTAATTTAGGAGGCATAAAGTGAAAAAGCTACTGGCCGCGTTTCTGTTCTTCTTGACCATTGCTTGTGGTAGTCAATCTTTTGCTTGTACCGATTACGTTGAGGGAGCTATTGTTACTTGTGGACAATCTCAAGATAGCGTTTTTTCTTTTAATGAAGATGGTACAAACATCATTGATGAAAATGATATAAGGTACTACACAATCATTATTTAGAAGAAGAGGGGAGATTTTTTTAGATTATTTTAAAAAAGGACTTTTGACCTTTTCTAAGTTCTCCAAGAGTTCATTGAGACTTTTCATATCATTTAAAATCAAAGCGTCGTCTATTCCTTCTTTAATTTGCTTCAAAATACCGGGCCCTTGATAGATTAAAGCAGTATAAATTTGAACTGCTTTACCACCATCTAGCCAGAAATCCCAAAGGTCTTTAAAAGAAGATATTCCTCCAACGCCAATGACATCCAAGTCTGGACACTCTCTTGTTTCATCCAAAATCCACTTTCTTACATTCCTTGATTTTTCCAGGCAAAGCCTACCAGAAATACCTCCCTCTCCCTTCTCTTTCATAATTGTCGTATTTGTTGCAATAATTCCAGTCAAAGAATACTTCTTTACCAGGTCAATAATTGCCGAGACATGGGATTTATCAATATCAGGAGAAATTTTTAAGTAAAGTGGACAAGGCTTCTCACTTCGAACATCTTCCAAAGAGGATAAAATTTCCTCGAGAGCATCACTCTCTTGCAAGCCTCTTAGACCTGGCGTATTTGGTGAAGAGACATTAATGACCAAATAATCGCTTATATTTGAAAAATTACGATATAGAATATTGTAATCTTCCCAAGCCTTATCAATGGGAGTTATTTTGTTTTTTCCTAAATTAACTCCCAACACCTTGTCATTTTTTGAAGTGCTCAAAAGGTTACACAAACCTTTTTCTGCCCCGCCATTATTAAACCCCATCTTATTCCTTAGAGATTCATCCTCAGGGTAACGGAATAGGCGCGGTTTAGGGTTCCCCTCCTGAGGCTTTGGAGTCACTGTTCCAACTTCAATGGCCCCGAAATGAAGCTTTGAAAAAAAACTAAGTGCCAAAGCATTCTTATCTAAGCCTGCGGCAAGACCGACAGGGAATGACCAAGAGGGACCGTTGAGAGAGACTTTATATTTTTCACTTTCAAAAGGAGAAACTTTCTGATTAAACAGTTCTCCTAAAAGAGGGTAGTCAGACAAAAACTTTATGGAATTCTCGTGTATAACTTCAGGATCTAAAGAAAATGCAATCTTTTTAAATAATGGGTACAAAAAATTCAAAGCTGTATGCCTTTTATATTAAGGTTTCATTTAATAGAGTTGAACAAAGTCGCCTTCTAATACTGAGCTCCCTGAATGAATTATTGCAATTGATCCATCAGGACCAAAAAAATCAATCACCTCAATCGTTCCTTTGATTTCTCCTTTCGATAAACCAATAAGAGCTCCTGATTCGGGATCATAAATTTCATTGCCTTCTGTAAGGACTTTTAAAATGTCTCCTATGTTGAGACCACTTTCTCTTCCAGCATTGACATAGATTTTGTTTCCAATAATTTTGGCCACACGTCCAGTCCAATCCATTTTTGCTGAAACATCTAAAAGCTCCTGAATACCTCTTCTGACAGCGACTCTAACAGCATATCTAAGTAGGTCTTGCCTATAGGCTAACTTTGATTCTCTATTCGTCCTAAAAAAGCGGTAAGTGCTATCATCGGCATACCCCTTTAGGATTTGATTATAAACCTCTTTATTAGAGTTAACATCGAAGACTCTGATCTCTATTTTTGAAGAAGTAAAAGAGTTTAATTTTCTCACTATTCCAATTTCATCAGATTTTTCTTTTACTCTGGCATCTATAACCCGCCCATAAATTACAAGATTTATACCAGATAATTTTGCCTTTCTAGCTATCTGAACAAGTTTGACCCCTCCTCCAGAATATATTTCCTTGGAAGATCCAAAAAGCCTATTTGCAACTCCATCTACGATAAACTCTCCGGCCCGAGATAACTCCTGCTTTAACTCTTCAGTTGCAGTTATACCTAAATCTTGTCCTCCAAAAGGAGACTCATTAAAAAAACTTAAAAGGGCCACTTTCTTTCTTACATCCAAACTTTTAAGAGGCTCAGTCATTCTAGGGCGACGACCCTTGTTTGTTCTTTTCACAACATTCTGGGAACAGGAAGAGACCAAAAAAATAATTATAAATAAAGTACTTACTAAAGCTCTCATTAAGCGGCTCCCGTTTACTTAAACTTTACAATTTTTCAATATTTTGTGCTTCCTGCACTTTTGATTGGATGGCCTCACCACCTAATAAGACATAATACCCATGATCATTTTTCTTTATATAGATAGAACGCCCATTTAAAAGATTTCCATTTTGAAGAGCAAGGATAACTTTTTTTAGTGCTTCATAATCACTGTAGTAATCCAATTGAATTAAGGCCCTCGCCTGGTCAAAAAGCTTTACTTTTGGTTGAAGCCTCTGAACAATTCCTTTTTCTTTTAAAAGACTCATCAACTCCATTACTTCCTGAATAGAGGTTACATTCTCTACTTCAAGTTGATAGGAACCCTTCTTTTTCATAGTTCTACTTAGTTTATTTTTAGTTTTTTCAAACCTTGGTATAGGAACTCTATATAAGTAGCTTGCAACTTGAGAGCTTAAAGAGTGATCGTCAACAGTTGAATAGGAGTGAGTCGTCTTTGGAAAATCAAAATAATCAAGAGGTTTTTGATTGTCCAAATCTAAAAGCAGATACTGCCCTTTAAATGAAAAGCCTCTCGTTCTTTGAACTCCATCTTCACCATTCTTTTTAATCTTAAATTTTACCTTAGCAAGTAGTCCGCCACGAAATTTTTCATCACGTTCTTTTTCAGATTTATAGGAATGAAGATAGGCTTCTATTTTGTCCTTAGAGCTCTTATCAAGAATGGAGAATTTTTTTATTGAGTTTCCTAATTTAGAATTGAACCAATTAAGCCAATGAGTCTTAATAACTTCAGTAAAATCGGTTTTAACCTGAACCCCAAGATCTTTCCAAGTCAAACCTTGAAGCTCAAAGTCAACATCAAGAAAAAGAGTATTAAATTCTTTTTTTCCGCCTATGTTAATATAACGAGAATAAAGGGATCTTAGACGGTTATGATCAACAACGGCCATAAGTCTCATATAACGAGAGTTTGGATATTTGATTGACCTTTTCATCCTTTTTATTACGTAAGACTTAATAATATGAGAAAGCTTACCAAACTTTTTCAACTCTTTCAGTCTTCTGACTCTTAAAGCTTTTTGATATTTTTCCCGATCTTCAGCATCCATTTTTTCTGTTTCAGGGTCTTGAAATTTTTTCTCTAAACTCTCTTGCATAGACTTAAAATGCTCTTCGAATTTCTCATCAAAAGTCCTCCAAAAGCTCTCACTATCAAAACCAAGCCGATTCATCTCCTTCGTAATTACATTCCGAAAAGACTTTTCCAACAACTGGCTCTTAACAAAATTAAGAGGATCCTCATCTTGAGAATAAAACCTTGCCTCTCCCTTAATGAATTTTTTTTCTGCATAAGCTGAACTTCCTGCTCCCAAGCCTAATAGAAGAAAAACTCCAAAAATAATTACTCGAAAACAAAATCCTTTTTTCATAGTCTCACTTTCCTTAATCGAAGCCCTTAAACTAAGGAACCTCATCCATCTTATTATTAGTAATAAATTTAACACAATTTTCACCAAATATGTCATGGACTTTTCCCACCCA
>PAZA01000014.1 GCA_002715375.1 Halobacteriovoraceae bacterium | reverse complement strand
TTTAAATCTTGATAGAAAAGATAAAATTGTCTCTTCTCTTTCTACTTTTACAAATAATACAATTTCTTCTTTGGTCAAGTTAATGGGCCCTAGCTCAGAGGAATTTTCCAAAAAAGATGTCAATACGATGATTTCTTCTTTAATAAAGAAGTTTAAAACAAGTGATGCGTCCAGATCAAAAGACCTGGAGAAGGCCATTAAGAACATTCAGGAAGAAAGCAATGTCCCTAAAGAAGGGGATATGGGGCTCTTTTTTGTCTGGGCAGTGGAAAAATTATCGAACCTCTTTTTAGTCCTCATGAGGTATGTGGAATCCCTTAATACCCTCCATAAAAATGGATTAGGGCCTGGTGTCTTTTACTCTCTTCCTAAAGACTTTGAAGTGGTGGTTGATCAGAAAAAGAAAGATTTGGATACAATGATGAAAAACATCCTTGAATACGTTTTCTTAGTGAGAGACTTAGATGATTTAGACGAAGAAAAAATTGCCAATGCCCCTAAAAAGGCCCGGTTAAATAATGAGTTTGATCAAATTATTGGAAAGATGCTCATAAGCTCCAAGCTTATTTATTTTCTTTTAAAGGTTTATGGAAAAACAGAGGAAGAAAAATATTATAGGGAGCTTTCAGAGCTTTTAGAGCAAATGCCGTCAAAAGAAAAGTTGAATGAGGCGTCCCTCATCAATCATCTCGTTGAACCCTATAAGAGGTTACCGCGCTAAATGTAATTTTTTAGGGATTTCAAGATTGTCTAAGAAAAATAAAAACCTCTTCTGATTATCCTTATTGACGATGGAAAAGAAATTGATATGCAAAGGATCTTTTGTAACCCAGAAGTCAGTCTTATTACCACTTGATTTATTTAATAACCTGTAAACATCCTCTCCATTTTTAAAATCGACCACATCATCTTTTTGACTGTGAATAACCAATGTTCGTATCCCCAGGTCTTCAAAGTGGTCCTCAGGTGAGTAGTTGTCTGAAACAACCAGGTAGGCAAGAGGAGAAAGTAACCTCGTGAGGAACCTTCTGTTTAAGGCCCTAAAGGCAACATCCTGGTATGAAGCAAAGGTAGAGTCCAAAACGAGAAGGTCAACAGAATTTTTATACTTAAAATCTTTTAAGGCACGGGCCACGATGGCCCCCCCTAAACTTTGCCCAATAATGATAAATTGCCCTTTACTTTGGGATTGATGGGTTTCAAAACTTAGGGTTAAGGCGGCCAAGGCGTCTTCATGAACCCCTTTTGGATAGGGGGCTCCTTCAGACAGGCCAAACCCTCTATAATCAAAAGTAAAAAGATTATAACCCTCTTTAATCATCCATACGAGGCCCGGTGAATGGGCCGATATATTTTGAGCATTTCCGTGAAATTGGATAATGGTTCCCTTTGTCTTTTTGGTTTGGTTTTTAAAATACCAACCGTGAAGCTTGGTCCCATCACTGGATTTAAAATAGACATCTTTATAAGGGTAACCAACCGCTTTGGGGTCAAAGTAGAGGAAGCTATCTGGATGGTAAAAAAAGTGAGTGCAGGAAATAAAAAGAAAGGGAAGAAGAAAAAGGATTTTAAGGTTGTTTAACTTTTTAATCCGTTTTTTCATCGATTCTCTTTGCCCCTAAAATTGGTGGACCACATTTAAATAATGCCTATAATCCGTTAATTGAAAGCGCCTGTTATTTGAGTTGGATTCCATAAAATAACGGATTTGATTATTGTGTTTTAATTTTTTAGAAAGGCCAAATTCTAACGTGGAATAATAATATTTTGTTGCCTTTTTTAAAACGTCCATTTTAACGTTGTATTTTAAAAAGCTTCTCATGAAGTTAAAATCATAACTTGTAAGAAATTCAAGATTAGGGCCTGCTTTATACCCTTTTTCAAAGTGATCACTCAATTCAATATTTAATCCACTTAGAAAGGAAAGAAGGAAATTGTCTTCTTTTCCAAAAATTTTACTAAACCCAACTCCAATATTAAATTCAAATTTATGATCGTCTAAATTGAGTTCTCTTATTTTATAAACTCCCCCATTAATAAACCAGGAAAGTTGAGGGTCAAGAAAGTTATAGTCATAAATGGATTTAAGATTATATAGTTCAAGCTTTTCTAATTCTAAGCTTTTCTCTTGAAAATCATAAAGACCCGTTACGTGAAAGAGGTCAAGTTGATTAAAGTTCTCAGGGCCTATGGCATTATCTAAAAAGTCATGATAGCCAAACTTTGCAGAAATAAGAGACTTGACCCCGCTCTCAGTTTGAAAGGCCCCCAAACCCACATAAGAGGGGAGGTGGTAGAAGTCTGGCCTATTTCTTTTGGTGACTTTTAAAGTAGGCCTAAAGGAATCGACTTCCTCTTTTTTTGAAAGTGCGATAAGGGCCTTCCTGTATTTAAGTTTTTCCTCTTTGGGGAATTTATGCTTGAATTTATTTTTTTGATAATTAAGGTAAGTCACAAAAGTGCTTAAAGATTCCGTATACTCCTCTTCTCTTGAATCCTTAACTCCTTCAAAGAGGTCCTTAAAGTGATTTTTTTTTGAGGAGGCGAGCCGGTTGTATTTTTGGAGAAGAGTCCTTCTAAGGCTTGGCCTTGCGACCTTTCTTTTAATAAGACCTGGTTCTCTATTTATATATTTAATAATCTCAGTGGGTAAAACATAAACAGTATTTTTCTTATGGTTAAGGAGGTTAGGTCTTAGGACACTTAATGATTCAAAAAGAACAGAGGAGCAGTTTTCATCGGTAAAATAATAATCCATATAGGAATTAGCGTACATTTCCCATATATGTTTCACAAAAAAATCAACTTCATCCTGATTAAAGTCAAATTCATATTCCCAAAGGTCCCTTGATTCTAGATTATTGTATTCGTTAATTTTTGTGTAAAAGGGTGTGAGTGAAAAAGTGCCTTTATAAAAACCAAGGACTCCTTTAAAGGCAAAAGCAAAAGCGAGGTCCTCATCAGGCACCTGGGCCGAAAAAGTAACGGCATAATTCATCATATCTTTTGATTTATCAGTAATGGGGTATTGATTAAACTTAAGCATGGTATGGCCAAACATGGAGGCCGGATTATTGGCGTAAGAGCTTGAGTAAACGATGGAAACAGACTTGGTGTTGAGGCTTTTAAACCAATTATTAAATTGAGGGCATTTCTGATCAACAAAGCCTTCGTCTTTTAAATGAGTTTTTAAAAATTGATACCTTGCTGGAAAAAGGCATTGGGGGTGGAATTTATTATTGACCCTAGTAAGAGAGGCCTTTGGGTCTTTGAAGGCCTTAATGGTCGCTTCTAATTCCAAGAGAGGGTTTTCCTTACCCTTTTTAGAAAAGAAAAATTCAGAGGCATCCACTAAACTCTTAAGTCCTCCAAAAAGCCCTTGTTTATAATAAAGAAGCCTCCGCCAGGTTTCTTTTTTGGAAACAACTTCTTTTTTGAATAGACTGTCTTTTGGAGGAAGTTTGGCCTCTAAAGAAGAGGCCAAAAGAAAGAATAAACTCAGTAAAAGAAAGTTTTTAGATAAGAGCGCACTCTTTAGCGAGGTAAGGATGGCCCTTGATTGTCTTTTTAACATTATTAAGTAATTCATTGGAATTTATACTACCTTTGTTGAACAACTTAATATAGCTTTTCTTCATCGTATTAATAAAATGATCAGGACTTTCTTTACAACCCATTACTGAAGCAAATTGCTCAACGAAATAACCTTTTCCCATCGCTAGTTCGACTTCCAATTGATCTAAATTTTCTTTCACAAAATGGATCTGCTCATTCTTTTTTTCAACAATGGAGTGGTAATCACACCCTGACGTTCCAAAAGTCATTCCAATAGGAGCAAGACCTGTAACCTGATTGATCATACCCCGGCTTGTCGCTGATACGAGGCTATGATCTTTGAAAACGTACCAACCTGGGCCGCATCCTGAACTGCTATCTTCTGCATGAGAAAAATTTTGGAGAGAAGCGAAAAGCAGAACTATTATAAGTTTAAAAATAACCATTTCTATTATCTCCTTAAAAAATATTTTAAAAAATTCATTAAATTTCCAATCAACCTAAATAAGATGACATCCTGCGGATAACTCAGAAGACTTCACTATTTTGTCTTTCACCATATTAAGAAGGTTTAGTGGAATTGTTTTTGGTCCTTGAAATAAATCATTATAATTTTTTTGCATGGTTTTTGTAAAAACATTCACTTTATTTTCACAACCAACAAGGGCCGCCAGTTGTTCAACTGTTTGACCTTGTCCTATAGACATTTCTACTTCCAGTTGATCCATGTTTTCTTCCACAAAATGAATTTGCTTAAATTTATTTTGAACAATAGAGTGTCTTTTACAACCAGAAGTTCCGGATGTAATTCCAAGAGGAGTGGTAAAAGAATTTGTAGAAAGTCTGACAGAAGACGACGTAATACTCATTCTTTTAGAAACTTTCCAACCGAGACCGCATCCCGAACTTTTGTCCCTTGCTTGTCCCAAATGAATAAATAATAGGGGACTGATGAAAGCGATCAATTTCAACATTTTAGTCATAAGACCTCCTGTAAGGATTTTTAGACCTTTTTAAGGTTTTTTATAAAAGTTAAATCTATGTTTAATTATATTATTGGCCTAGAAAAAACCCAAGGGGTAATTAGCGAGTTCATAAAAAAGAAGGAAGGCGTTTTAACAGAATATGAAAGAAAAGTTTTTTACTCCGCTTTATGAAGCTTCTGATTTTTTTTCAAAATGAGGAATGAAAATAACAAAGCTGGTACCTTTATTGACACCTTCTTCAATACTGATAATACCTTTAAGTTTTTGAATATTTTTCATCACAACGTCCATGCCGATGCCTCTTCCGGAAGTTTCTGTTGCGCTTTCTTTTGTTGAAAAGTAGGGAACGAAAATAAGGTTTTTGATTCCTCGGGAGTTCATGTTTTCCGCTTCTTCTGCTGTAATGATATCCTTCTCAATTGCCTTTTTTAAGACGGTTATTTCATTAATTCCCCGACCGTTGTCTTTAACATGAATAGTAATACCATCAAAGCTTTCTTTCACTTCAACAATTAATTCACCTTCTTTTTCAATCCCATGGTCTACACAATTTGTTAAAAGATGAATAAAGGATTCCTTTAAAATGGCGATGTCTTCCTGGGGAAGATAAGTGTGATCTCCTGAAACATGGTAAGACACTGTTTTTTGTAATTTTTTGGCGGTATTTGTAACAATATTTTTTAAATTGGTGGCCATACTCAAAATATCAATATTGGATAACTTTTCTATCATAGAGAGTATGGGCGAATAATTTTTTGACTCAATTAAGTCTGAAACTTCTTTATATGTATCTTGAAGAAGGCCTTTTTTAACTTCTATTGTGTCCCCTTCAAAATGACCTGATCGATCATCCGGGTCAAAAAGGTCTCCATAGATTTCCTTAATGGATTCAAGTGTGGAGTCCAGGGCCTTTCTTAAAAAAACAACATTGATTAATTTTTCCTCTTCAAAGTTCTTTTTATGAGATCCTTTTTCATAAATTTGGATAAGTTCACTCTCAACGGAGTGAATTTCACTGGCCAGAAAGTTTATACCATAGAGCCTTGAGAGACCTTTAAGTGTATGAACGGCCCTTAAGAAAGAGTTCTTTTCCGTTTCTTCTTCTATAACATGAATAAGTTCATAGGCCTCTTTTAAAAAATTAAGGAGAGAATCTTTTGAATTGGAGACGATTGATTGAAGCTTTTCTATTTTTAAGGCATTTTCATTTCTTTGTTTTTGAATATCGGCTTCCAATTTCTCAATTTCAGTAACGTCTTCTACGATAAAAACAATCTTTTCTAAGAGACCATTTTGAAAAACGGGCCTCATTTTGGTTTTAAGGCTTCTTTTCTTTCCTTTTAAAGTGAACTTAAACTTATAGGGAAAATCATCTTTCATCATATCCCATTGAAGTTGATCTGCTCCAAAGCAGGTGACAAAAATAAATTCCATAAGCCCATGGTCTTTGTCCTTGGGGTCCAAATCTTTAAGCAAAGTATCCCAAATGGATTTTCCAACAATATCTTCATCAAAAATTTCATTGGAATAATTGGAGACAGGCTCTACAATTATTCCCTCATTTGTTATGGCAAAAACCGATTGGTTCATATTGTCCATAAGTAAGCTAATACTTTCAAGAGATACTTTAAGTTGTTCTGTTCTTTGGGCGACCTTTTCTTCAAGATTTTTATTGAGGTTTAATATAATGTTTGCTTTATCCAAGGCTTCTTTTTTTAATATATTAATAAGTTCCGCAAGTCCTAGTGAGAAAAGAAGAAGTTGAATCACAACTCCAAAGTAAAAGCCTTTATCGAAAATAAAATGATTGGGTAAAATTCCAATACCATGAAAAGTCTTTAAGATGCCTCCCATAAAAAGAGCACAAAATCCATAGATAACAAACTTTGATGATTTTTGCTTTTTAACAAAGGACAAAATAGACCATGCAAGAAGGATAGATAAAGGGACCCCCACGCTAAAAATAAGAAAGCGGACAGAAAATTTAAAAGGTAAAATAAAACTAGAGGCAATATAGGAAAACCCCATTAAGTTAACGAAATAATAAGACCTTTTATATTTCTTATCAAGATTTCTAATTTCAAGAAAATCGTAAAGGAAAAAAGAAAGCCCTAAAACACAGAGTGAGACAGAAACCACAATGCCTTGATTATTAAACCAGGTAAATTGAGGGAGAAGATATTGACCCCCAAAGCCTGTAATTGAAAGGACTAAAAGGGTGACTGCCGTTAAATAAATAGAATAATAAATGTATTCAAGCATTCTGGTAGAGACATAAATAACCAGGTGATAGGCAAGCATGATGGTTAAAATGCCAATTAAGTATGAAAACCCCAGGACTCCGTTTAATTTATCTTCGTTGTAATCTTCAGGGGAATAAATTTTAAGAGGGACCCTCATGGCCGCCGTGTTTTTTATCCTCATGTAATAAACGGAATCTTTGTTTGGATAAATTTTAAAGGGAAAAAATCTATGGGAAAGCTTCTTTTTTGTAAAAGGAACAAGGTCTCCACTAATTTCTTTAGTCCATTTTCCGTCTATTTTCTGGTAAAACTCTATAAAATCTATCCCAGGAAATTCATAGAGGAGAAAGTAAAAGGGATTTGATTTTACTTCATTAGTTAGTGAAAACTTAATCCAATAAGACGAGCTCGTCCATCCCAGGTTGGGGGCATCCTTATTTAACTTAAAATACTTTTGAGAATGATTTCCTTTTAAAATATCATCCAGGGAAAGAGTTCCTTTTTTATCTTCGAGAAAAGAAAGGTGTTTTCCTATGTATCGGCTTTCTTGGCCCTTTAAAGTGAGAGTCTCTGCCTTAATTGAAAAAGGAATTAAAAAAATCAAAAAGATTTTTAAACAGAGACTAAAATAGGGAAAATCCACTCTTTTCATAAATAACTGTTCGGTTTTAAAAAAATTAATCTTTGTTTGAACTCCCAAAGGGCCCCTATGGGAAAAATTTGCCTTTTATTATATTTTTAAGAACCTTTAACTATTGTTGAGTTAAACATTCGGTGCCTTCATTCCAGAGAGGGAGGACTTATAGTCATTTTGAGATCTTTTATTGATTTATTTTAAGAAGTTTGAAGTAATAAAAAAATAAAAATGACCTTTTCACCTTAAAGATTGTTAAAATAGAGGCGTACGCCAAAAAGGCCAAATCAAAACGGATCTAATTTAATTTAATTTAATTTAATTTAATCTGATCTGATCTGATCTGATCTGATCTGAAATGATCTGAAATGATTTCAAATAACTATAGGGGCTTTTATGTTAATAAAAATTTTAGTTGTCGATGATGAAGCTAATATTGTGGAGTTTTTAAAAGAGGCCCTGGAATCAACAAATAAGTATTATATTGAAAAGTGCACCAGTGGTTCAGTGGCAGAAATGTTATCAAAAAGTATAAAGTATAAACTTATTGTTTCTGATTATAGAATGCCTAATTTAAATGGTGCAGAACTTGCAAAAAATATAAGAACCAATGAAGGACCTAATAAAGATGTTCCGATTCTTTTTGTTTCTTCTTACGAAAAAGCCGTCTTAGAGGAAACACAAGACCTTTCTGGTATCCATTTTATGAATAAACCGATTCTTATTAAAGACCTCTTTGAGAAGGTTGAAAACCTCATCGGTTAATGCCTCTTTTTCAAATCTTTTAGATTTTCTTTAAGGAAAATTATTCTCTTTATCTCTTGAGCTTATGGTTTTTTAAATAAGTTTTTATGACCTTCGATATTTTAAAGAGTTATTTGTCATAAATTAAATTTTAAAAGAGGAATCTATGAAACCGCTTTCGATCATTTTGATTATCTTAAGTATTATTTTCGCTCTTATAAACACAGGTCATATAGAAACCTTTTTCGATGCTCCAAGCCTTTTAGTTGTTATTTTTCCTGTGATCGCTTCAATAGCGGCCAGACACGGATTCGTCGGTTTCGGACACTTATTTAAGGGGGGAGAAGGCGGAAACGAGACAAAAGAAAGAAAAGAAATCCTTCACACCATGGGGGTAACTGGAGTGATATCAGGGGTTTTAGGAACCCACATTGGTGTTGTCATTATGCTTGGTAATCTGGCAGACCCAAAAGCAATAGGACCTGCTATGGCAGTGGCCATTCTACCGACTTTTTACGGACTCTTTATATTTCTTTTAACGACTATTTTATCCCATTTAAATCTAGGAACAGAGCTATGATTGTAAAAAGTCTTTCAATCATTTTTATAATCCTATGCTTTATTGCCACCACTTTCTTTGGATCGGGCCCTATGGCCTTTTTGGACCTTCCTTCTCTTTGGTTTGTTCTTGTTCCTGTTCTTTTCCTCTTATGGGTAGGAAGCAAAAGAAAAGATAAGATGACGTCCCTTATAAAAGGGCGGGGTATTTCCTGGTTGGAGCTGGTTGGCTATGTGGCGGTTATATTGTGTGTTATTGGCTCTCACATGGGAATGGTTGGGCTTTATGAAAACTTTGGCGACAAGACAATGGTTGGGCCCGCTTTTGCTTTTTTAGTTCTGACTTCCTTTTATGGAATTCTGATTTTCTTCATTTGCTTTCTTTTAGGCCATCATCAACTAAAAAAGGTCGCGGTATATTTTGTTTTGGGACAGACCCTGATTCTTGTAAATAATATGTTAGGTTTGGCGCTCAGTATTTAGAAGTGAGAAAGTGAGGCTTACTTATGAAAATTTTATGTGTTTTATTTTTTCTTCTTAATATTGGTGCCTGGACATTCACCCATTCTAATTTTAAAAACTTTTTTGACCTTTCCTCTTTTATTATTGTAATCCTCCCTCTTTATTTGGCCATAAGCTATAGGCACGGTTGGAGGTCTCTTTTTAACTTAAAATTCCATACTGATGTCTGGGTAAAAAGCGAAAAAGAACAGGATGATTTATTAAAAACCATTGCTTATACTGCTTTATTGACAGGTGCCTTGGGGATGACGATTGGGTTAGTTCCCATGTATCTTAACTTGAGTCATCCACTTTCTTTTGGTCCATCGATGGACCCTTTTATGAGAATCAGTCTTTTAACTTCCATTTATGCACTTTTGGTTTTTCTGGTTGTAGTCTTAATTTATTTTGTAGGAAGGGAGGATGAAAAATGATGGCAAAAATAACTGGTCTTTTTATCTTCTTTTTCTCTATTTTGGGGACTATTTTAACTAAATCAAAACTTTCTTCCTTTTTTAATGTTGAAAGCTTGTTTCTTGTCATTGTCCCCCTTCTTATTCTTTTCTTTTTTAAACTAAAAAGTAAAAAAACGGAGATGAACGGGATTTCAGCAGGAAATGAGTTGTCCCATTGGGAGTTAATTGGCTCCACTTCTCTTCAACTAGGCCTTTTGGGAGCTTTTTTGGGGTTTGTTGGGTTGTTTAAAAATATAAATATTCCAAGTGCCATCGGGCCTTTTATGGCTGTTTTCCTTCTTTCCATGATTTATTCTTTAATTGGTTTTCTCATTTCATTTTTTATGGGAAATTTTAAAGCGAGACCAACATATTATTATATTTCTTTTCTTCAATTATTTTTTTTAATAAGCACTTTTTATATTCTAGGTCTTTCTTTTAAAAAATAATCAGCCAGACATGATATTTTTTGAATTTAAAAAATCAATAAACCATGGGAAGTGCCTTTGAATAAAAACCATAAACTTACCATGTCCCGTTATAATGACTTCTTTTTTTCCCTTTAAGATGGCCTTTTTCATTTGTAAGGTGGCGCTTTTGGTATCCAAAATGATCCAGTCTGGTGCTGGATCTTTGGCATCAGGCTTGTATTGACCTTTGTTATTAACTTGCCTTATTTGAGATTCCACAAGGCCCGGGCAGATAAGAGTGCATTTAACGCCAAATTTTTTCATTTCGAAAAAGAGTCCTTCCGAGAGGGCCTTGACTGCAAATTTACTCATGCAATAGGGGGTTAATTTTGGGCTTGAGATATAGGAGGCAACACTTCCTAAGAGCGCCAAGTGACCTTTGGATTTGATTAAATGATCTTTAAAAAAATAAAAAGTCCGAAGAACTCCAAACACATTCGTCTCAAATTGATATTTGTAATCATCAACCGTTAAATTAGCAACATAACCCTGAACGGGAATACCAGCATTTGCGATAACGATTTTTAAATGAAGGTCATTTTCATTGATAAAATCATGAACCTTTTTAAGCTCTTCATCACTCCTTACATCACAAAGAAAAGTCTCCACAATTATTTCTGGATTAATTTTAAGGCATTTCTCTTTAACTTCCTGAAGAAGATCCTCCCTTCTCGCTAATAAAAGGAGGGAATAGGAGCTTTCAGCAAAATGCATGGCCAGATGTGAGCCAATCCCTGAGGACGCCCCCGTAATTAAGACGTATTCTTTCATAATGGGCCCTTTTCTTTAAAACTATCAGGTTTAGCTCTGCTCAGTTTTGCTTAGCTTATCGCTAGAAACATGCCTAACATGAGCCTTTAGGGACCATTTTTAAATAAATTTTATGGGTTTTATAAGACGTTGACCTTTCTATTTTTCAGGCCTTCTTCAGGAGAGGTGAAAAAAGGGCCCATTTATGATTTAAAAGAGGCTTATATTAAGAGGGTTTATGACGACACCATTTATCATTCACGGTTTAACATTTGGGGCCTTTTTCTCATTTTTGAGTTACGACCTCCTTTTTTATAAGTGGTACCAAAGAGGGGATGGAAAAAAAGATAAAAATACATCAACTCTTCTTCAATGTTTTCTTACTTTAAACCTTACTTTTTCCTTTTATTGTTTCTTTAAAGGGCTCCACTTTTCCTATCAGGAAAACATTTTATTAATGTCTTTGGGACTGATTCTTTGTCTTTTAGGCCTTTATATAAGGGTTTGGGCGATTAAAACTCTTAAATCTATGTTTAGTTGGAAAATCAGTATTCAAAAAGACCACGAGTTAATCAAAAGAGGCCCTTATAAAATAGTTCGTCACCCAAGTTACTCNGGAGGTTTATTGGCCATTTTTGGTTTTAATCTGGCGCTTGGAACNATGCCTGCTCTTTTATGTTTTATGATAACNTACCTGCCAGTTTTATTGGTTCGNATTAAAAAAGAAGAATTAGTCTTAGGTGAATATTTTAAAAATGATTACGAGGAATATAAGAATACATCTTACTCCTTAATTCCTTTTCTCTACTAATAATTTAATTTGAAAAAAAAATGAGTGAAGTAAAAAAAATAAGAACTAAAATTGATATTTCAAAGTATAAAAAAGATAAAACTCTTTTTATTCACTTATTTATTCATCTATTTATATTCACTGGTCTTATGAGTTTTGTTATGCTTTCTCCAGAAATTCATTGGGCCATTTATTTCTTATCCATCATAGTTGTTGGTAATAGCATGCTCGTTATGTCCTTTGCCGCTCATGAAATGAGTCACGGCGGAGCAGGACTTAGGAATGGATTATTATCCAAGTGCCTTATTCATTTGGGATGGATAGGCGGTGTTTTTACGACCAGTACAAATCAAACCGTGGCCCATAATAGGCTTCATCATATTCATACCAATAAACTAAATGATCCAGATCGAAGAGTTCTTCAAAAGGAAGTTTCCCCTTATGGAAACTGGGCCAAAATTTTTTCCTTTTTTGTTCCAAGCCACCATTATCCAAAAATGACCTTTCTTTATGGTTTTGCTTTTCTTATCTTTTCTTATCACAATAACCTTTTTTGGCAGACTCTTTTTAATTCAAGACAAATTTATGATCTTCGGTTAAGTACTAAAAATAAATTGAAAACATCCCTTGAATACTTTTCAAACCTTTTGGTTTATGGGTTTATTTGGTCTTTGAGCGGGTTTAGTCTGAAAGGTTTGGTTTTTATTGCATTGTCTTATTTCGTTGTGGCCTGGATGTCTGGGTTTTATATTATTACAAACCATCTAAATTGCAGCCTTTTAGAAGATGACATGGATAACTTCGAAAATACTTTAAAAACTACGGTGTCATTAAAAATTCCAAAATGGATTGATTTTCTTCACCTTCATTTTTCTCATCATGTAGAACACCACCTTTTCCCAGGCGCAAGTCATAGACTATTTCCAGAACTAAGAGAGGTTCTTCTCAAAGATTTTAAAGATGAGTATAAAATCCTCACCTGGTTTGAGGCCATTAAACTTATTTTAGAAAGACCTATTTTTTTAATTGATAATGATACTCTTGGGGACTGGAATGGAAAAAACCTAAAAAGAGTCGCATTCGTTAGAAGTTAAAAAATTGTTTCATTTAAAAGGTTGATTAAAAAGGTCTGTAATTGATATCTATTAAAACGAGTTATCTTTCCAAAATATTTTCTAAAATGCTTATGATACTTTCCTGTGTAAAAGGCTTTTTAAGATAATTATTCTTAGGATGTTCTTTGTAAAAGCTTTTAAAACAAGAGTATTTTTCTGGTTGATCTGTGGACATCATCACAAAAGGGATCAATAGTTCATTACTTTTTATAAAATCGTAGACATTTCCACCATTTCCATCCTTCATGCGGTAATCGCAAAGGACTACTTCAATATCTTTTTCTTGCTCCAGGAGTTTTATGGCCGAATTTCCTGACGAAGCCTGTAGGATTTCAAAGGGAAAACGAGGGCTAATGAAATGGGCCAGGAGGAACCTAATTGCGTCTTCATCATCAACTATCAGAATTTTTTTATCCAAAACTTCATCCTCGAAAAAACCCTAGAAAGACCTTATTATATCTAATTAAAAAAAGCTTTATATGGCCTAGAATATTTTACTCTTAACCGACTTTCTTAAACTATTGGTTTTTTTCATATCTGATTTTCTTGCTCTTTAAAATAAATTTAAACTTAGTAAAAAAAAACACTTTTTAACTTTTCTTCCCCAAGGCCTTGATCAGCTCATAAAGATATTTCTTTAATTCAGACCTAAGGGCTTCATATTCTTTTAGGTTTTTTTGGTCTTTTTTAGGAACAATAGAATGGTAAGACTTAAATTTTTCCAGATCTCTTAAAAGCCTTTGAATTGCACTTATCTCTATTTTTATTTTTGACTCAAATAATTTGAGCCGTTTCCTCTTCAACATTTTTATTTTTGAATTTGGCCTTTTAAAATCTATTTTTGAAAACTTCATGATCAAAAAGCCTTTATAAAGTTCAGCTTTTTCTTCATTTGATAATTTTTGTGGATCATAATAATTATTTTCAAGCTTCTTCTTTGCAAATTGACTTATTTTTCCAATTCGAGGAAGTCTTTTACTTAGTTTACAAACTTCACCAGAGAGAAGACCCCTTGAAATAGTCATTGAAAAATCCTGAATTGTTCTTCTGCTAGGAACTTTTTGGGACACGCTTAAGAATTCCCTTTTAAGTTTTTTTCCTGAACAATCATCTCCATTAGCACAGGCCACAGCTTCGAGGGCAAAGCCTGCATTATCAAGTCGATTAGAGACGTGAAAGCCCACAACCATAGCAATAGGAACAGGGGCCAAATAGACAGCTGGAATAGCGGCACCTAAAGCAAACATGACAGGTGCCCCAGATAAAATATGACCTACAGTTAAACTCCTTGTAATTCCGTATGCGATCCACATCCCTCCACCAAGAGTTCCTGTGGCCAAGCTTAATCCTCCATAGGTTCCTAAAATACCTTTTTTGAACCGCCCTTTGATTTTTTTTCTTTTTAATCCCTTTTTATCAAACTTATCAAAACAGGCAGATGCTCTGAAAAAGGGTGAGAGGTAATTTTGATAAGTGATAACCTCTTCCTTCTTCTTAGAAAAAGCCATCTCTGTATTAAAAAGAAGAACGGTTGTTAAAATGAAAAACTTTAATTTTAAAAGTGATCTTTTCATTAGCTTGACCTTTTTTAAAATTTTAATGGGGTACTGTAGCTTTACTCTTACTTTTATTTTTTCTTTTTCTTGCCTAAGGCCTTAATGAGTTCATAAAGGTATTGCTTCATTTCCGATCTTAAACTTTCATAATTTTTAAGATCCTTTTTCTGGCCTTTAGGAACGATTGAGTCGTAGGATTTAAATTTTTCGATATCTCTTAAGATTCTTTGAATGGCACTTATTTCAATTCTTACTTTTGATTCAAATTCCTTAACTTTTTTATCCTGTCTTCTTTTAAAAAAGGATGTCGGTTTCTTTAAATCCATTTTTGGAAGCTTTGCTATAACAAACCCTTTATAAAGCTCGATTTTTTCCTCATTCGTTAGCTTCTGAGGATCGTAAGAGTTCTTTTTCAATATATTTTGAGCATATTTACTTATTTTTCCAATGCGAGGGAGCTTTTTACTTAATTTACAAACATCCCCAGACAAAAGACCTCTTGAAATGGTCATGGAAAAGTCCTGGATGGTTCTTCTGCTAGGAACTTTTTGAGAAACGGAAAGAAATTCTTTTTTAAGCTTTTTTCCAGAACAGTCATCACCATTAGCACAGGCGACGGCCTCTAAAACAAAACCG
>PAZA01000013.1 GCA_002715375.1 Halobacteriovoraceae bacterium | reverse complement strand
GTTGAAGATTTAATATTTAATAAAAATGAAAATGCAACTCAAAAATTATTAGATTATGCCGAAAAAAATACCAAAAGTGAAGGTATCAAAAAATCCAAGGAGAATTGGAGAAAGAAAAACCCGGTTGAGTTAGTTACCTATTCTTTGATTAATGGAATAGACAAATATATCATTGAAGATATTGAAAATATAAGAACAAATTATGAGTCTGCTTTGGAGATAATAGAAGGTCCATTAATGGATGGAATGCAAGTAGTAGGTGATTTATTTGGAAGCGGAAAAATGTTTCTACCTCAAGTAGTAAAATCTGCAAGAGTTATGAAAAAAGCTGTATCTTATCTGAAACCATTTATGGAAAATGAAAAAACTGGAGAAAGAACTAAAAGGGGTAAAATAATACTTGCAACAGTTAAAGGAGATGTACACGATATTGGAAAAAATATTGTAGCTATCGTTCTTCAATGTAATAACTATGAGGTGGTAGATCTAGGCGTTATGGTTCCTGCTGAAAAAATATTGCAAATCGCGAAGAAAGAAAGTGCAGACATCATAGGGCTAAGTGGATTGATTACACCTTCATTGGATGAAATGGTTGTAATCGCCAAAGAAATGAATCGACAGAAATTAGAAGTTCCATTATTGATAGGAGGCGCTACCACAAGTCTAAAGCATACTGCTGTAAAGATTGCTCCAAAATACAATGAACCTGTAATAAGAGTTCGAGATGCATCAAAGGTTGCGCAAATCGTAGGTAATTTATTAAATGAGGATGAAAAAAAAGAATTTAGTAATAAAAACAGACAAAAACAAGAAAAACTAAGAAAAAGTTTTGAGAAAAACAAAAATTCTGAAACTATTTCGGACGATATTGCCTATGAGAATAGACTTAAGTTAGACTGGGAAAGTGAAGATATAGCAATTCCTTCTTTTGCAGGCTTAAAGCATATAACTAATTTCCCAATTGAAAAAATAAGGCAATTTATTGATTGGACATTTTTCTTCAAAGCCTGGCAAATGCGAGGAACATACCCCAGAATTATGAACGATCCATTGAAGAGAAAAGTTGCAAAAGAGTTATTTCAAAATGCTAACAAAATGCTTGATAAAATTATTAAAAATAAACTTTTTCAGGCTAATGTTGCATATGGCTTTTGGCCAGCTAATTCTGAAAAAAATGATATAGTACTTTATAAAAATGAGAAAAGAAAAAGCGAAGTAACTAGATTTAATATGCTAAGACAGCGTAAAATGAGAAATGGAATAACATTGTCTTTATCTGACTTTATTGCTCCAAACGAGTCGAAAATAAAAGATTACATTGGAGCATTTGCAGTTACTGCTGGAATAAACGCTGAAGAGTTATCACAGAACTATGAGTTAGAAAATAATGACTATAACTCAATTATGGTTAAAACATTAGCAGATAGATTAGCTGAAGCTTTGGCCGAATTAATGCATCAAAGAGTAAGAAAAGAATGGGGTTTCCCTGATGATGGTAAGATTACTAATGATGACCTAATAAAAGAAAAATACCGCGGAATTAGGCCTGCTTTTGGTTATCCTGCATGTCCAAATCATGAGGAAAAAGTAAAATTATTTGAGATTTTGGAAGCTGGAAAAATAGGTATGAAACTTACTGAAAATTATTCAATGATGCCTGCTGCAAGTGTTTCAGGATTATATTTTGCAAATAAAAACGCAAAATATTTTTCTGTGTAAAAATATTAATTCTTAAAATTCATCAGAAATTTATCTAAGTCATCCCTGAGTGAATCATTGTATTCAATTATTTCCCTTAATAAATCTGATTCATATACTGTTGAAAATGCTCTAATGTCTTTGGGTAAACATTTACCTCCGAAACCTCGATTTCCATCTGGACCAGGGACTTGAACCATATGGGGTCCTAAGATTTCAAAACTTTCAAAAGCAATGTGTTTAACTTTTTGGTAATCTACGCCATTTTTTTCACACGCATCATAAACCATATTTGCTAAGGCGACCCTTGAGGCTAACATTGTGTTTTGAGCGGTCTTTACCATTTCAGCTTCCTTGCTTGTAGTATGATAAAATTTCGCATGAGGTACTGTAACTTTTTGATACATCTCACTAACCAAATGGTACGTTTCTTTAGAATCTGTCCCTATAACTATAGTATCTTGATTCTCAAAATCCTCATTAGGGGTCGTGCTTTCTCTTAAAAATTCAGGATTGAAAACAATTTTTAAGTTAAATTTAGTAGAAAAATAATCACAGGAGCCAGGCGGTACTGTACTCTTGATCAAAACGATACCTTTGTATTGCATATCGTGAAGTTTCTTTAATGATTCTTCAACTGAAGATAAATCAACCTCATTACTTTCGCAATCAAATGGAGTTGGTACCATGATAAAAATAAAATTACAAATTTTTAAATCACTAAAATCATCTAAATCATGGAACTTATCGTATTTAATTGTCTCAAAAAACTTATTGAATGTGTTATCTGCAGCTTTACCAACAACACCGTAACCAATTATTCCTATTTTCATATAAACTAATTTACGCCCTTCTAACACCGCTTATATATCTTTCGACAAAGTCTGAAATTCTCCAGAAAAAAACAAGCCATGTTGTAAAAATTAACCATCCTATATTTTCATGAGTCCAAAGCAGATAATCAATTCCATAGTAGTGGCCAACAATTACAATAATTGTCATCCTAAATAAATTTGCAAAATAACTGAATATTATACCTAAAAAAATTAAATACCATAATTCTCTAGGCTTATTTGGGTCTGATAGAAGATATGAACTGTATGCGGAGATGAATATTATAACTGAATTAATACCACTACAACTTTTTGCAATCCACAACCTTGTTGTCACACCAGTTACTTTATCTTGGTACCAAATTGAGTCCATTT
Source organism: Halobacteriovoraceae bacterium (assembly GCA_002715375.1). Lineage (GTDB taxonomy): Bacteria > Bdellovibrionota > Bacteriovoracia > Bacteriovoracales > Bacteriovoracaceae > UBA7317. The sequence continues at coordinate 35,410 of PAZA01000013.1, read as the reverse complement.
CTACTAAAGTAAAAAAACCCAACAAATTTAAGATAAAAGCCAATGGCTTTGCCAGTAAAACATATATAGCAAATGACCAATTATAACTATCATTTTCGCCTGAAAATATGAAAGTTGTTAATGAAAATACGAAAAATAATGTAGAAAGGAAATTAATAAAAAGAAATATAAAATCTTTTTCCTTAGTAAAGCTCATTCCAAAAAAATTATAACTCATCCAAGCTAATCCTTGAAGCATTAAGAGTGTATCTGTACTTCCAAAGCCGTTGTTAGGTTTAATTAAATGGATGAAAAAAGGAAGGAAGAATATAAAAAGTCCTATAATTGGGAAAAAATTTACATATTTCTCTGAGAATATTATTAATAAAAAACCTTTTTGATTAGATGTGTAAGCTGATTTGATGCTATCTTTGTGAAATAACGTGATTAAAAGTGTGAAAATAAAGAGTAAATATCCATAAAATGAGTCAATTTTTAAAGGTAGTATTATTATGCAAACACTTAGAATAATTGTTAGTGAGATAAAAAATAAAAACTTATCAGCAATCTTTGTGTAAGGTACTAAAATTAAAAATAATGAAATTATTAAAACTCCAGTAAATATAATTGAAGATTCCATTTAATCTTTTACATTCCTTTGATACCACTTAAAAGTTTGAAGCAAGCCTTTGTCCAACCCAATCAAAGGCTTCCAATTAATTAACTCTTCTGACTTCGAGTTGTCTCCAAACATACGCCATATTTCATTTTTCCTGTAAGGAATTGCTCCATAATTAACTTTGGCATTAAAACCTGAGATTGCAATAATTTTTTTAACAAGATCTTTCACTGACAATTCAAACCCTGAACATAAATTAATAACATGGCCTTTTGCGATTTCTGTAGAAACTGCCATAAGTATACCATCACATATATTGCCTACATAATTTGAATCTCTAGTTTGCTCTCCCTTTGTTACATTAATAGTTTCATTTTTTATAATAGAATTAAACAAGTATGGGATTAACATATTATTAGATTGACCCTCTCCATACATATTAAATGGGCGCACGATTACGTAAGGTAAATTATTTTCAATGGAAAAATTTCTCACGAGCATTTCAGTTGAAGCTTTGGAGATTGAATAAGGCGAAGTGGGCTTCAAAAGTAAATCTTCACGAAAAGGTAAAGAATTATCTCCATAAACTTCACTAGTGCTTGTAAAAAGTAAGCATTTTAATTTAATATTTTTTAAAGCACTAAGTAGATTGAATGTACCAAAAAAATTACTTCTAATCGAATTTTCAAGTTCCTCAAAATTCAGTCTATGATTAATAACTGCTGCATTATGAAAAACATGAGTTGGATTAATCTTTTTAATTAAGCTTTCAATAATCTCAGCATCATTTATATCTGCTTGGAAATAGTCAATTTTGCCTTTGGGCAAATCTAAAAAATTGTTAAAATTAGGGTTGACATCTAATAAAAAAACTTTTTCTAAATCGTATTTTTTCAAAGCTTTATTGCATAAGTGCTGACTAAGAAATCCTGCTCCTCCAGTAATTAGTATCCTTGATTTACTTAGTTCACCCATGAATCGACTTTATTTGTTTTAGAGTTAAATTCTTAAGAGAACTTGGATTACTGTAATAGAGCTTGTACCAATCTACTGTAAAATCTACTGATTCTTGAAAATTAAGCTTAGGTGCCCAATTTAAATTATTAATTGATTTCATTGAATTTAAACTTAAAAGATTAGCTTCTTTATTAGAACTAGATTTTTCAGAAAAAGATACTGCAGATTGGCTAGCTGGCCAATGGCTACACACCTCATTGACTAAATCGCCTACTGTTTTTACACTACTTTCTAAGGGGCCGAAATTCCAAGCGCCTGACAATGAGGAGTTGAAATATGATTGCTTTGCGAGTTCAAGGTAACCGCTTATTGGATCTATGACATGTTGCCAAGGTCTTGTAGATTTTGGATTTCTAATACTAATAACGCCATTTGTGAAAAGTGCGCGTACACAATCTGGCACTAATCTGTCTGCCGACCAATCCCCACCTCCTATTACATTTCCAGCCCTAACTGTTGAAACGGATATTGTTCCTTCCATCTTAAAATAAGACTCATAATATGCATTAGTAATTATCTCAGCTGATGCTTTACTGCTACTGTAAGGGTCCTTACCACCCAATTTATCACTCTCAACAAATGGAATTCCGCTATTATTATTTTCATAACATTTATCTGATGTGACTATCACGACTGACTTAACAAAGTCTGTTCCTCTTAGCCTAACAGTCTCTAACAGGTTAGCTGTGCCCAAAATATTAGTTTGGAAGGTATCTAATGGATAAGAATAACTTTCTAAAACTAATGGTTGGGCGGCTAGGTGAAAAATGATTTCAGGTTCGTTGTCGACTACTGCTTTCTCAATCGCTGAATAGTCCCTAATATCTGCAATAAGTGAAATTATATCCTCATCGATATCACAAACTGAAAACATATTTGGTTGAGTATTGGGCTTCAAAGAAAATCCTGTAACTTCAGCACCGAGAGCGCTTAACCAAGAACACAACCAAGAGCCTTTAAATCCAGTATGGCCAGTTACTAATACCTTTTTATTTTTAAAAAAATTATCAAAATGATTCATTCCACAACCCCTTTTTTTCCTTAATGTCTTCGTTGACCATTTTCAAGTCTCTGTAGGTGTCTATACATCGCCAATAACCTTCATGCCTATATGCACAAAACTCATCCAAGCTTGCTAGATTTTCTAGAACTGCACCTTCAAGCATTTCACTTTTATCTACAATATTAATCATATCAAAAATTTCCTTTTGGAAAACAAAAAAACCGCCATCAATCCAGCCATCTGGAGGCTTAGAATATTTATTAAAAGATTTAACCTGATTGTTATCTAGCTTAAGTAAGCCAAATCTGACTAGAGGCCTAACTGCAGTTACAGTTGCTAATTTTTTGTTCTCTAAATGAAAATTTAATAATGAAGAAATATTTACGTTTGATAGACCATCTCCATATGTCAAAAAAAAAGTCTCTCCAACGTATTTTTTTATCTGAGATACTCGGCTAGCTGTCCCATCTTCTAAACCTGTATCGACAAAATCAATGTTCCAAACATTTTGAGGATTTGTATCAAAATAATTTGAAATCAAATGACCTTTGTACCCTAAGCAAACAACAAAATCTTTGAATCCATGCTTAGAATACCAATTCATAATATGCCAAATAATTGGCTTTGAGTCTCCAAGACTAATCAGAGGTTTTGGTATATCTCTGGTTTTTTCATTTAAACGTGTACCGCGCCCTCCTGCTAAAATAACGAGTTTAGGATTCATGTAGTTTCTTGTAGATTTTAAACAGTCTCTCTATTTGAATCTTGTGATTAAAATTTTTCTTGATATGCTTTCTAGCCTTTAGGCCCATTTCCTTTAACAACGATTTATTTTCAATTAATGCGCGCATTTTAGTTTCCAATTCTACTACATCTTTCTCTTTGGTTATGAAACCAGTTTGAGAATCTATAACCACTTCTGGAATGCCTGCATGGTTTGTGGATATACAAGGCTTAGAACACGATTGGGCTTCCATCAAAACAACAGGAGTACCTTCTTTCCTGAAACCTCCTGGAATTTTAGTAGTGTATGTAGGTAAGAGAAAAACATCACATTGTGACATTTCTGACCTAACTATTGCCCTTGAATTAGGAGATGATATGTTATCTATAAATTTTATAAATTTATCTAGTCCTAATTTTCTTACGAGATATCGCAAGTTAGATTCATATGGACCTGAGCCAACTATTCTCAATTCTACATCGTTATGATCTAAAACAATATTCTTCATTGCCATTATTGCAAATTGAATTCCTTTACCTTTTTGAAGCCTGGCGAGTGAAAGGAAAACAAATTTATTTCTGTTGACTTTTGAAGGCTTATAATTATCTATGTCTACTCCCAAATGATGGACTAAAATTTTATGTTTTGAAAAACCTAAATTTACTAAATCATTCTTCATATCATGACTTAGGGCAAGAAAAATATCACCTTCTTCTTCCAATCTTTCATAAATTCTACCAAACTTTTTAGATAATCTGCCAGAATCATATCCATAAAAACTTGTAACTAGGGGAATACGATATTTCTTTTTTAATTCTAAAGAAGCTGCCCCATTTTGCCCAAAATGGGCGTGAATTACATCTGCTGAGTAAGGAAAAGAAGCCTCTGATATAGAATGACTCAATGAATCGAATGAAAAATTGAATAGATATTGAGAGGGAAATTTAATAAAGGAAGGTCTTAAAATCGGAATGTTTTCATAATACTCTAAACCAATTTTTGGACTTGAATGGTATTTTTTCATGTCTGATGTTATATATTTATTAAGAAAGGAAATATTCCTCAGAATTTCAATCATTTTATTGGGAATGTATGGTTGTGGTGAAATTACTAAATTTTTAACTCCTAATTGATCTAAGCCTTTAATTTGGTTATGGACAAATATTGAACTAGAAGGATGGGAACTATCTGGATAATTGTCTCTGACTTGCAATGCAAAAAAATCATTTTCCATTGATTCTATTCCTATATTGACTTAAGTCTATCACTTCTAGTAGCTTATTTTTATCTAACTTATTATTGAAGAAATTATTTATTTTCTCAATTTCATTTTTTGGCTCAGTAACTAATAAATTATAATTTACGTATATTAATTCTATGTGAGGCTTACTGATTACCGAGGATTTTATATCCAGTAAATGGTCTGTAAATATTGATTTCATCTCTTCATCCTCACTTGACTTAGATTTATGTCCCCTCCGTGTCAACATTTTCTTTTGAGATGCTAAAATTTCATCTATATTTCTTTCCATAAATACTACTCTAAATTTCAAATTATCAGGCAAATGGTCTAAGTAAAAAGAAATAATTTTTATCAATTTGCCTCTAGTCTTTTCAAGCCAAGAAGAATTTTCTCCTAGTTGCTTTACTTTTTCATACTCAAAATAACCGCCTTGATTATCCTCATCTGCCTTTCTAAAATCATCAATGACTGGAGATAAACCTGCGTTGACTAACATTTTCATCATCAGAGACGTCCCTGAACGAGGCAACCCTGATACTATTGTAATTGAATTACTCATTTAAATTTTTTTATCAATATCCTGCATTTTATCTATTATTATTTTAATATCTTCAGAAGATAAATAATTGTGAATGGGCAAAGAAAAAATATGCCGACTAATGCTCTCAGAGACCTCTAAGTTACCTCTATTACTAACACTTTGAGAACTATACAATTTAGTCTGACTTATCATAGGATAATAATGGCCTAAATTAATTTTTGAGGAATTGAAAAGTGACTCAAAACGGGAACTATCTTTATCCAATGAAATAATTATTGGATACCTATAGTAAGAATTGACTATGTCTTTCGAATAAGCAATAGCAAAGTCAATATTGCTTAAATTGGCAAGGGCTCTGTCATATTTTTTTGCAACGTTAATCCTATGATTTATTTTATCATCTAAATTTTTTAATTGATTGATACCCAATATAGCCTCTAACTCGCCCATTATCATATTTTTCCCAAATACGTCATAAGAATAGTGATTGCGGACTTTAACACGGCCATGTGATCGTAATATTTTTAATTTGTCAGAGTATGAAGAATTCGATGTAAGAATCATACCTCCATTACCTGTACTAATTGACTTAGTGGCATAAAATGAAAAAAAAGATAAATCTCCGAACGTTCCAGCTAACTTATTTTCTTTCTTGGAACCTAATGCACGACAAGCGTCTTCAATTACAAAAAGGTTATATTTTTTACAAATTTCAATAATCTGATCTAAATCTTCCTGAATAGTTCCTTCCATGTGCACCAAAACTAAAGCTTTAGTTTTTTTTGTAATTTTTTTCTTAAGAGCTTCTGGATCTAGCGCTAAAGTTTCTTTTTTAATATCTGCAAGTACTGGCAAACAACCTGCATTAGCTATCGAATTAGCAACTGAAACACAAGTGTTGTTAGTCGTAATTATTTCACTACCTTCTATTTCTAAAGCATTTATGCAAAGCTCAAGTGCCGAACTTCCTGAATTAACGCCGATTGCATACTCAACTCCATGATAACTAGAAAATAAATTTTCAAATATTTTAAGATTTGGACCATTAACAAGAATACCCTTTTCAAGGCATTTATTTATTTCATTATTTATTGCTTCTATTTCATCAGAGCTGTAATATGGCCTAGATACTTGAATCATATTTTTAAATTACCTTATTTTCCTAAGAAGGCCAGCTGGATTTCCGACATAAATCGAATCGGAAGGGATGTCTTTTGTAACTACACTTCCAGCACCAATAATGGAATTAGAACCTACTCTAATGCCTGGAAGTATAGTTACACTGCCTCCAATTTTGACGTTGTCCTCAATAATTGGACCCTCAGAAGGGCTTAATGAATAGTCTAGATACTTATTATCTAGTAGAGTAACATTTGGTCCCGTAGTAACATTATCGCCGATAACTGCATTAGGGCAAATAAAAGTTGAACTTTGCAGGCATACGCCATCTCCTATTTTCACATTATGCTCAATAATTGCTTTAGTCCCTATTATACAATTTTCACCTATTACTGTATTTTCTCTAATCTGAAAATAATGACCACTGCGCAAATTGTTTGAAATTCTTACACCCTCGTAGACTATACAACCATCCCTAAATATGCAATTTGAACCAATGACAACTTTCGACAACTTAAGTTGTTCTATTAACTTATCCTCTCTGATCGCTTTTTTCAATTTAGTTTGTTCTGGATAGCCTATTATTACATTTGAACCGAAAAAACAATTTTTGCCAAAGATTGGATTTCCATAAAATTTAGACTCGGGATTAATCATATTGTTGGCAGTATTAAATGAACGTTAATAAAATGGCGCCGCCTAAGTGGATTTGAACCACTGACCTTCCGATTAACAGTCGGACGCTCTGGCCATACTGAGCTAAGACGGCAATTATTATATAAATTCAGATTTAATTTTTGGCGTTTCATTCCATTTAGTTAAAAGTTGATCTCCCAAAACCCTTGGCTCTATTTCAATTAAAGACGAAAATAATGTAGCGTCCTCACAGCCTGTATCTCCAGTGGCTATACCTTTGAATATTGGCTTTGAAGATAGTACTATTCTTTTAGGAGGGGAAAAATTAAATACTTCTTTTAAAACGTTGTCTACAGCTAAACTATAATTTTTTATGTTGCCCACAACGCGTACTGTGGGATTGAGAAAACCAGTAAATGTTTCAATTGTAATAACATCAAAGGCCCTAAAATTATCACTAGAATCATCAAATATCTGAGCCGTTTCGTCTGAACAGCACCAAAATATTGTGCTATCTCCTTTAATTTCCGGTCTCACCCTCCTATTACATTTCGAACAGTAAGCCCATAAAGGCAAATCTGATAATTCTATTTCATTATCCTTATATGGCACTAATGAATTTATCTTCTGAAAATTAATTGTCCGATTTAAACTTTGATTAATTTGAACTGATTTATTAACAAAAATATCGAAGAATTCGGAAGAATTTTTCATAATTTCAGTGAAAGGTACAAACAGTACTTTATCATATAAATCTGGGTTCGATTTCTGAAATATATAAATATTAAATCTAGCTAGAAAATCAGAATAGTTCGTTACGTAGTCTATCTGTAATGAAAAATCATCAAATAAAGAGTTTGTATTTTTTAAAATTTTAGACTTCACATTTTTGGTTAACTTTCTTTTATTTATTGAGTTATGCCAAATTATATTTTGCTCAACTTTACCAATCAATCTTTTTTTAAATTTCTCTAAATAATCCTTGCTTGGTGGATCAGCCATGAAAAGAGGTTTTCTCCGATCGCATTTCATAATTAGTGGATTTTTTTGTAATTGGGAATTTACACCTCTGAAGTATAAATTAGGATCTCTTGTCCAAATTTGTTCTCTTCTATGAACTTGGTCGTTTACTATGAATAAAACTGTAGAATTTTCTCCAAACTCTGATGCCATCATTATAGGAAGGCGATATATTCCTAACCATGGGAAAAGCATTGCATGCTCTGAAATTATAATATCACTTTTTTCAATATTAATAACTCTGTCTAACTGAAATCTTGTCAATTTTAAATTTATTCTGTCATAAAATGATAGAGTTGATTTTTTTATTATATTTCTAGATTTTTGAATCAAATCATTATTTAGCATAATTAACTTACTAACCTTTCGTATACTTCAGCAGTAGTATTAACTGTAATTTCCCAGTTATAATACTTTTTTACAATTTTCCTAGTTTGTGAAAATTTTTCTAAATTTCTTAGTATGTAACTTGTACCATTTAATAGATTATCTCTTTTAGAAAAGCAAAACCCAAGCTTCTGACGCTCGCGATTAGTACCTCTGAAATGAATTAGCATCTTGGATACTACAGGAATATTAAATGATAAAGCCTCTACCAAACAGGTAGGGATATCTCCAAAGGGAATCCACTCTTTATCAGCTGTAGGAAGTATGCAGATATCTGAAGCCTGAAGGTATTTCATTGCCTCTGAATTGGGCATGTATTTTCTAACAATATGATCTGATTTATTGATTAACTCATATCTATTATCATCCTCCTTTCCTCCCACAAATAATCCTTGAATCGAGCTATCTGCTTTATTTAATGTATTACAAATCTCAAGGGCCAGTTCAATGCCTTTCCCAGAGCCCTTACCAAAAAAATCATAATTACGCCAGGTTCTAAATTGACCTAAGAAAATAATCAGTTTTTTATTTTGAGGTAAATTTAACTCTTTTCTAAGCTCTTTTTTGGACCTAATTGGATATGATTCATAATCAAAAGCCCCGCCCTTAAAATGTAAAACCTTATCATTTCCTAAATGATTTTTCATAAATGTAAAAGAACCGATAGAACTGCAAAATACAAAATGTAAATTTTTAATTGAATAATTGTAAATTAAACTTTCCAAATGATAAACTAATTTTTTGCGAAATTTATATTTCCATTGAGGAGGAAACTCACCTCCTCTCTGTTGAGCAACATGAATAAAACTTGGAAACAACAATAAGATCATACTTGCCATTGGAGTGAAAACAGATTGGTGGTGAATTATTATTTTATTCTTTTCATTAAGGTTGAATAGTTCTTTAAGTAATAGAATCGAGAAGATTATAGATGAAAAATTTAGACAAGGAATCTGCTTGAAAATTACATTATCCTCCCTAACTTTATGAATTTCAGAAAAATTAGAATACTGAGGTTTGTAAAGATTCCAACTTTCAACATTATAATTGCTGTGTAATGACTTAAATTTACGGCTAAAATTATAAGCCCATGAACCTCCTCTATGAAATATTTCATTTCTATATTTTCCATCAATAAAATGCTCGTTTGTAACTCCTTTGTTAGTAGGTGGCATATTATATGAAAGGAATATTATCTTTGTCATTACAAAATGAAATAAAATTACGACTGCAATCTCTCAATAGTCGACGATGAAAGATTGGAATCTGAACTGAACTCTGGCCGAATCTTGAGTAAATAATCTTTGTATTGTGACGGAGGTATTTTCTCTAATAGACTATCAAAAGATTTTAAATTTATAAACTTCTTCCTCAAGGAAATCTCTTCAATACAACCAATTTTATAGCTTTGAACAGATTCTACTGATTCTAAAAAAGCACTTGCTTCAACAAGACTTTTTGAAGTTCCTGTGTCAAACCACGCAATACCTCTCCCCAATAATTGTACATTTAAACTCGAATCTGAAAGATAGGATACATTAAGATCAGTAATCTCGATTTCACCCCTTTCTGAAGGCTTCAGCCTTTTAGCCCGACTTACTACGGTATTATCATAAAGATAAAATCCTGGAACTGCATAATTGGAAGGTGCTTGAATTGGCTTTTCAATAATTCCTTTAATTCCTCCATCTCTGTCAAAATCAAGAACACCATATCGTTCTGGATTTTGTACGGGATAACCAAAAATCATTGCACCTCCTGAAAAATTATTAACAATTTCATGAAATTTAGTATTACCATAAAATATATTATCACCTAATATGAGTGCCACATTTTCGTCTTTAATGAAACTTTCACAGACCAGAAATGCATCTGCAAGGCCCCTTGGTTCAGGCTGCTCGAAATAGGAAATCTCAATGCCAAGTGATGTGCCACCACCTAACAACATTTGATAATTTGGTAAATCTCTGGGTGTACTAATTATTGCAACTTCCTTTATACCTGCAAGCATTAACGTTGAAAGTGGATAATATATCATAGGCTTATCATAAACTGGTAGAAGTTGCTTACTGATTATATTGGTGGAAGGATAAAGTCTCGTACCATTTCCGCCTGACAAAATTATTCCCTTCATACTATTTAATGTAAAGCATCTAATAAAAGATTATTTACCTTTTAGTGAGTAAAAATTCAACACATTCACCATGAAAACCGTTTTGATTTAACTTTCTATCAATTTTCATGAAATAATTTATCCATTGTATTTTTTTATCCAATTCTAGATTAGAGTCTGCAATAACTCTTACTGGAGTGAAAATAGTAAAACTATACCTCTCGATTTCAACGTTAAAATATTTTTTAGCACATGATACTATTTCAGATGCGCCAGCATCCTCAAATGCTGACCCCCATTCCATTGTTTCACCTCTGTTAAAAACCATGTAAAAAGTTTCTTTAATTAAGGAACGCGCTTTTTTAGCTACTTTCCAATAATTTTTATAACCTGCCATAAACACTATTGGTAGAGTAATTATATTTAGAATGGATGTTGGAAAATCTCTATCTATGTGCTCTCGAAAGACAAATCTCCCACCGGGTTTGAGTGCCTTACTAATTTGACGGAAGAGCCTATCAATCTTCGAAATATGATGTAAACCTGAATCTGCACATATTACGTCATACTTTTCTTTTTCAAAAACTGCCTTGTTTAAGTCACTTACACTATATTTTAAAGTAAATTTATTATTTTTCCTTTTACGAGAATACAAATTGGCTACACCAACTATGAAAGGATTCAGTTCAAGGCCTTCTACATCCATTCCTCTTTTGTTAAGTTCCCTAGCTAACCAGCCTGGGCCGCAGACCAAATCAAGAGCTTTACCATATCGAATTGTACTCTTATCTAACAAAAAAGACTTGTCGTACATTTCCTTGTAAACTTCAGGATGAAAGTAGATATCATTAGATTTTCCTGATTCTTTAAACAAGTGAGAATTACTGTAATCTAAATTAATAGGTATTCCTTTTCTAATTGATTTAACTAATTCTCTACTCCAGAATTTAATCTCATCTTCAACTAAAGAATCATAAGATTTATAATCAGGTCTAGTTTCCATGATTATTAGTTACCTGTAGTTATTGTAAGCTAGAAATTTATTTCTTAAAATCAAAGAATTCGAGTCTAGTCGAACGCAGTCGTTACATATTTTTTTTGAAAAACCAAAATTTGGAATAAAAAAATCGTCTTTAACTTTAACGTTGCAAAGTGAACATGTTGGTTTGGCCTTACTTTTAGGTTTATGATAATTTCTCTGACTAAAAAAAGGGCGTTTTCCTCTTTTATAATAATTCAATACAAAATTATCGTGATCATTTATACACGAATTGCACACTGGAACTTGAAAATCAGCTAGATTAGATTTTGAACTCAAACTTAAATTATCACAAAAGAAACAATGCATCTTTTTACCTGGCTTAATAGCCATCACAATATTATTAACTCCAAACTTAGAAAAATAACTGTCCTCTAATTTATCTAGAAAGGGAAACAAAAATGGCTTAATTTTTAATAAAATTTTATTCCAATTTTTCTTTGAATGGCGCCACGCTCCTTCAAATGTTTTTTTAAGTCCTACATTTGTAGATTCAGTAACAATAAATCCAGCATTTGAAACAAAGTTTTTTAGAGTTCTTAGTTTCCATCTTCTTTCAACCCACCCATTATCTTTTCTTTTTTTAATACCAAGCGCATAAAGTATTTTTCTTACAAAACGCTTTGGTATTTCATTAGGCAATAAAATTGAACCTATGAATTCCTCAGTATTGGCCAAACTCAAAACGTTTGGAGTTGAAATGTACGCAATTCCACCTGGACGCAATACTCTATATGCTTCTTTTAAAGCTTCCATAGGTCCTTCAGCAAAATGTTCGATGACTCCTAATGATATGTAATAAGAAATACTATTACTTTCTATGTTTAAATTTCTAACATCACCTACCATAAACAAATTATCTGTTAAACCCAATTCTCTTGAAAAGTCTATATTCTTTTTAACCGTAGATTCTGAAATATCTAAACCCTTTATGTCAAAACCTAGTTTATTGAAATAAAATACATAAGGACCCATGCCGCAGCCAGCCTCAATATGTCTACCCTTGGGTGCATATTTTAATTTCCACCTCATTGTTTCATCCGAGCTAATACTTTTAAGGGCTTCTAATGAGTCTAAATTATTCCAGACATCTGACCATATAGTGTCTAAATCTTTGCTAAGCGTTTTACTCATTGGTTCTAATTATCCCTAGAAGACAAGTTGCCACTTTTTCAACATCTGAATCAGTCATGTTCAAATGCAATGGAAGACTAATTATTCTATCTGAGTAATATTCTACTTTAGGTAAATCCTGTATTGGTCCATACATTTGATAATTCCTATTATCTTTGTAATGTACTCCTGGAAAAATATTATTTTTATAAAAGTTATTTAAAATTTTTTGCCTAGAAAGTTCATGTAAAAATACTTGGTAGAGATGCCTAGATGATTTATGTGTGTAATCTGAGGTTTCAATCTTCTTAATTTTAGATTCATCACTGAGCAAATGATCGTATAATTTACAAATATCATTACGCCTTTGGTTATCTTCATCTAAATATTTCAGTTGAATAAGTCCTATGCTCGCCATAATTGAATTGCCGTGATATTTAAATCCAACATGAGGAACATCGTAATCCCACTTATAGCTTCCAGTTGTTGAGGTTCGAGAAAATGTATCTTTGTCTATACCTAACCAGCTTAATTTTTTACATAAGTTTAAATCTTTAACATTCTTGAAACAAATCATTCCTGAATCTGCAGTTGGTAAATTTTTAACAGCTTGAAAGCTAAAAATTGTAGCATCAGCCTCGTGCCCTACATGTGCTGGATTTTTTGGATTTACATAGGTACCTGCCATATGTGCAGCATCTAATATTAATTTTATTTTTTTATCACTACAGATTTTTTTTATTTTATCTAAGCTACCTGCATTGCCACCCATTCCTACAAAAATTACTGCTCTTGTTTTTTCAGAAATTTTATTTATTACTGATAAGGGATCTAGACATAATGTATCGTCAACATCAGCAAAAATAGGCTTTAAACCGGAATAAAGCACAGCATGATTCGTAGAAACAAAAGTAAGAGGTGTTGTAATTATTTCATCGCCACTTTTCCAACCGTATCGTATTTTAAAAATTTCGAGAGATAAATGTAGTCCCACTGTATTAGAAGACAAAAAATGACTGTATTTTAAACCGGTGTATTCGGACCAGTTATTTTCAAACTCATTTGTTTTAAATCCCATGCCTGTCCAACCTTTGTTAAGACAAATTCTGATTTCATCAAGAATTTCCTCTGTTCTAAATTTAGGAAGAAATACATTTATGGAGTCATCTTTGGATTTCATAGTTATCTTATTTATTTAGCAAAGGCTCCCACCAATCTCTATTTTCAAGGTACCAACTAATTGTTGTCCTTATGCCAGTATTGAAATCAGTTTTTGGTTTCCAACCTAACTCATTTTTAATTTTAGAATCATTTACTGCATATCTCCAGTCATGGCCCGGACGATCAGACACGAACTCAATTTTTGAGTTAGTTTTATCGGCTAATTCATCAAGAATTATTTGGCATATTTCTAAATTTCTTTTTTGATTAGAACCGCCTATATTGTAAATTTCTCCTGGACGTCCATTAAACATGACGTTTTCAATTGCTTCAGAATGGTCATCTACGAAAATCCAATCCCTTATATTTCTCCCATTACCGTATATCGGAAGCGGACTATTTTGTAAAGACTTATGAATAAGAACGGGAATAAGCTTTTCTGGATATTGGTAGGGGCCATAATTGTTGGTACATCGAGTAACACTAACCTTAGTTCCATATGTTTTAAAGTAGGATAGACAAATTAAATCTGAGGAGGCTTTAGAAGACGAATATGGAGAACTTGGCTTTAACATATCAAATTCGTTTGAAGGGGAATCTGATTCTTCAAGGCTTCCATATACTTCATCAGTACTTATGTGTACCATACGTGAATTAAATCTAGTCGCAGCTTCGAGAAGAACGGTTGTTCCTAACACATTTGTACTAATAAATATTTCAGGTCCAGATATTGACCGATCTACATGTGTTTCAGCAGCGAAATTGACTATATAATCTGCTCCGCTGCAAACTTCTAAAACCTTATCAACATCTCTAATATCTAAATGGTGAAAAAAATAATTTTTATAATCTTCAATAGCTTTAAGATTTTCCTTATTGCCTGAATAAGTTAAAAAATCAATATTATGAATTTCAAAATTCGAAAGTTCTCGAACCATTTTTCTAGTAAATGAACTACCAATAAATCCGCAACCCCCAGTAATTACTAGTTTTTTGGACATAACATTTAATCCCATATATAATCTAAAAGGATTTCGCTTATTCCTGGAAGATTGCTATCTTTATTAGATATTATGGTTTCCCCATTAAAGTTCCAATCGATATTGAGCGATGGATCATTCCACTTAATACCTTTATCACACTCCAATGAGTACAAATTATCTACTAAATATGTAATTTCAGTATGGTCTTTTAATACCAACACACCGTGGGCAAAACCTTTAGGGATTAAAATACTGGTTTTGTCTTCTGCAGTAAGAATCCTTTTTACATGCTTTAAAAAACTAGGTGAATCTTTACGAATATCTAAAGCAATGTCTAAGATAGAGCCTCTATTTACGTTAACAATTTTAGTCTGATGAAATGGAGGAATCTGGAAATGTAGGCCACGAATCGTACCTTTTTTTTTAGAGAATGATACATTTTTTTGTACCATCGAAAAATTTATCCCATTCTTTTTTAGAATATCTTCTCGATAAGCCTCATAAAAAAAACCCCTAATATCTTCATGAAGTGAAGGACGAAAAAGTTTTACCTCCTTGATTTCAGTATCTTCTATATTCATTTGTTAGTCAGATAACTCCTTTACTAAAAGAAATGCTTTTAATCCTGAGAGTTGACCCGAAATAAAAGGTTTGAAGAGATTATACTTAGATTTTATGATGAAAACAATTACTGAGCGTGGCAATTTGATGAGAAATTCATTAAATAGAAATAGGGCTGATAAAAAGAAACCATAATTTCTTTTAGCGAAAATAAAACCATTTCTAGTATACCAATAGAGTTTCTTAGGATTTGTGCCTCCACCTGTACTGACACTACCCTTATGCCAAATTTTGGCTTTGTGTGTGTACATTAATTTATAACCTTTTCTTATCATTCTCTCACACCAGTCTGTCTCTTCATAGTATAAGAAAAAAAGAGGACTGTAAGTTCCGACACTGTCAATAACTTCTTTACTGACTAGAAAGAAGACATCGTCTGTATTTTCAACTTCCATAGTTTTGTCAAATTGACCTCTATCTACTTGGTTAGCTCCTCTGGGAGATGAAAGTAGACCGAATCTATTCTTTTTTCTACCTCCTATGTACTGAAACCTTTTACGATCTGAGTAATGATAAACTTTACCAGTAACAGCACCTACCTTATCTACTGATTCAGCCAAATTAACTAATTCTTTAATTGAATTTTTATGTATTTGTGTGTCATTGTTCAGAATTAATAAATAATCGAATCCCCGAGAAACTGCTTCTTTAATTCCTTCATTGTATCCACCTGAATATCCTAGATTTTTATCATTTAATACTAATTGAACTTTTGGAAAATATCTATTGATAAGGTTTACTGAATCATCAGCTGAAGCATTATCCACGACAATAACATCATGTGGATATGTAGACTCTTGAAGACTTTTCAAGCATTCTAAAGTGTGTAATCTTCCATTCCAATTCAAGGTTAAAGCAATTACTTTTGGAGAACTTTTGTCAACCATTTTAAGCACCATCATCATCGATTAAGGATAAATTCCATTTACGAGGCTCTAAAAAATTGTCTTTATTGCTATCGTCAAATCTATCTTCTAATAAAAATATCATAAATGGTAAATTTTCGTTTCTATTCATAAAAAAATTTGAATTTATCTTTTTTCTAAAATTGACTGGAAAAAATCCTATTGATTCATAGAAAGATGACGAAGAGGAACTGTCAAAATACAAATATGCAGATAGTAGGCCTTTTAGTTTGTACTTAATTACATAGTTTAACAATTTTGTGAAGGTTGATTTCTTTTTGTATTTGAAATCTAATAGCTTCCATTGTTTTTTAGACGTACAATCAAAAATTATGTAGCAATCAAGACAGTTTTTACTATCGAAGCTGTAAGCAAACTTATATTTTTTAGTAGGGTTTTTGAGTCTCCATTTAAAATATTCTCGACTTTTAGTGTTCATAAAATTATCTGAAACAAGACTTGAGGCCAAATTAGACATGTGCCCAAAAAGGCATTTTTGAGTAAAGTGGAATCTGTTATTTTCAAAATTTTGGTTCAGCTTTTGAACTCGATTTAGCAAAGAAGAGAAATACGGAAAGTGGCCGAAGAGTAAACTACTCCAAACATTAAGGTAGAAAGTTCGTTTCTTTCCAACTGAAAGCCAATTACTTTTTTGGTATGTTTTTGTAGAAGCCTTAATAGAACTCAGGCTGTAAACAAACTTGAAATGCCCCTCAAGTCTTAATCTATTTAATGCATATTCGTTTAAAAGAGTGAATAATTTTTTTCTTCTATGATATTTGGATATAAAGCCATCTGTCAAACTAACTACATTAATAATCTTGCCCCTAAAATAAAATTTTAATGGAATGAAACCTCGAAAACCTACTACTTTATCGCCTTTGAGAACTACAAAGCCCAATACTCCACTAGTGTAAGGATTTAACTTGAATTTCCAATTAAATATGTCGGCTGAGTAAATCCATTCAGATTTCAACAGCTCAATTACTTGAGACTCATGCCTATTTTTGAATATTGAAAACTTGTAACTATTTGCCATTATATCTAGAAACCAGAGTTGTGGAAAAAACGCACATCTGAATCTGTAAAAATTGCATATTTATCATTCTCAACCGTTGAAATAAAAAATCTATAAGTATAGCAATTATCGCCAACTGAACATTTATCCTGCGTGGTGTAATCTATGGCAATAGTACTTACCTCATACATTTCAAGCAGCTGGACATTAGAATCGTAGAAAATTTGACCTTCAATGAACTTTGGATTATATCTAGATGGTAAATCTTCATTAAAAACTTTTTGACCTGAGCTCCATAGCAAGGATAACTCTAGTTCAACTTCGAGCTCAGAATCTATTAATTTGAAATCATAAACCTCCAACCAGTTTGCTGCTGTTTCTTTATCAGAATAATACCAAAGGTAGTTTCTCAAATTCGAATTACTAGCTATGAAATTTCCCTCCGTAGAATAAGTTAGCCATGTTGAATAACTTACAGATCTTCCATGAATATTGTATTTACCGCTGTAATAATCAGAATCTTCATAAATCTGTAAGTTCTTAATTGGTACAGATACAAAAACTGAATTTAAACATATCAAAAGAACTGCAAAAGTCGCGCTCACGGCACTTCTTCGGTTATTTCCATTGTAAATCTTGTGAATGAAAAAAATAAATAGAATAATTGAAATGAACAAGGGTACATAGGCCGCATAATTCAAATAGAAGGAAAGATAGAAAAATGAAGGAATTGCAATTAAAAACGATAATATTTTTCTAAGATTATTATTTTCTAAATCTAAAATAAAATAAATACCCTTAATCAATAGGATACCTATAAATGCGGTAAAAAATACTAAGAAGTATTCTATATCTAAAATAAAAAATAAACTAAAAAACGAAATTAGGACCATTAGATCTTTTGGAAAAGATCTGCTGATTGATAATATAAAATAAATTACTCCAAAAGGAATTATAGTAACAATGAAGCCATAGTACGTACCATATGTAGAAAATACATTTACCAAAATACTAACAGGAGAATCATATGAACCGTATATGAATGTACTATATGTTTCACGAAGATTTTCATATAACCCGTATTGACTAAATTGAATCAGAAAAGCTACAGCAAAAATAAATAATAATGATGGCCTAGTATATTTCTTACTAAATATCTTCTTTAATCCATACGAGTAATTCAGAAATGATGCTATCAAAATTGAAGAAATTATTATTATCATAAAAAACAGAATAATACGATGAAGCGAGCTTAATGTAACAAAAAAAATAAAAAATAAAAAAATATGGAACTCTCTTCTTTGAGTTAGAGGATTTAGAATAATTATAAGCGAATTAAAGAGTAAGGGGTAAAATATAACAAATAAAGTTCTTGCTGTAATTATATTCCAAGTGGCAGTTACAAAATATAAACTAAAACAGAAAAAGGAAGCTGCAAAAATGCATTCTATCTCACGCTTAAAAAAATTATGAGAAAATGTATAAAGAGTTAGAAATCCAAAAATGGACTGGAAGTAAGAAAATATTATTACGCTTTCTAGAGTTGTTGAGTCCGATACAAGCACAAAGGTAGCAATTACGGTGTGAACGCCTGTAGGATATGAAAATGGATACCAACCAAAAAAGGAAAGAAACGATAGAAACCAACCTATTTTACCATTCTCAACTATACTATCTATTCGAATCATGTTTGATATCGTATCCCCTCCATGTGGTGGAGTGTGAAAAATACGCAATGTAAAACCTAACAAAGCTAAAGTAATAAAGACAAAGAAGCGCGTGTGAGGACGTAAATGCAAACTATCGTTCATAAATTTTTTCTATTTTTTTAAGACTTTTATGCCAATTATATTTGATTCGAGTAAGTAAAGAAACTTGAATTCTTCTACTTTTTTTGTTATTGTAATCACTTGTGATTTGATCAATATCTCCATAAAAATTTAAATCTTTAATAATAAAACCATAATCTAATTCATTAACTATTTTTTCAGTATCTCCGATATTACTACTTATTATCGGATAAATTCCTGTAGCCAAATATTCTAAAAATTTAGTTGGAGAAGCTACGTTATTCAGAGTTATATCTTCCCTAAAGAGCAGGCCAATATCTGAACATGATAAATAAGAATTAACTTCATTATGGCTAACTTGGCACAGGTAGTAATTTTTCTTTAGAACGCCTTTCGAAGTTAGAATTTTTTCTATGTCTGAATGGTATTGCATTTGTGAAAGAATTAAGAAAAACGAATTACTATTAATTTTGTGAAAATTGTGGAAAAAATCAACCATTTCATTGAACCTTTGATATTTAGACATAGAGCCAGAATAAACCACAACTGTCTTACCATTTACACCTAGTTGTTTCCTTAAATTGTGCCTAGCCAATCTATCAAAAAAGTGATACTGGTGGCTTATGAGCATTGGTAATACAATTATTTTTTTAAGATAACCATATTCGTCCTTCAAAACTTTTTTAAAAACATCAGAAACACAAATTATCAGGTCAGAATTTTTATGAGAAATGAGTTCTACTTCTTTTATTTGACGAAGTCTTTTATAATTTTTCTCGTTGGATTCTATGAGCTTATATTTAGTTTCTTCAAAGATTAGCCCATGTTTATCAAGTACTATTTTATTATTGAAATCTTTAAACCCTTCTGCCAAAAAGGCAGGAACTTCTGTTTCACACTGTATAATGCTATTTCTTACTTTAAAAAAACAATTGTAAAATTTAATTAACATAATATCTATTCTACGAAAATCAAACAAAGGTGCGAAAACAAACATAAAGTAAACTTTCTTTGTCTTTAATGCCTTATAAAAAGAATACTTAAAATTTGGATTAAATAATAATTTAAATATGCGATTAAAAGTAAGAAAAACATATACATTTATTTTATATTTTCTTTGTAAATGAATTATTATACTTAATATTCTAGTAGTTGCACCCGCTCCGTTTATGAAATTAGGATTATAAAGAAGAAAATTGATTGTCTTACTCATAATTGACTTGAAATAATTTCAACTATTTTCTCGGAAGATTTACCATCTCCAAATGGATTAGTCCACCTTTTATTTTTTGATAGAAAACTTTTAGCATTATTAATTATTTCTTCACTAGAAATATTTGATAATATGTTTGAACCCACATCGATAGTCTCAGGCCTTTCTGTACTATCTCTCAATGTAATGCAAGGGACCTGCAGTATACAAGCCTCCTCCTGTATACCTCCTGAGTCAGTAAATACTAATTTGGCCTTAGAGCAGAGGTGAAGAAAATCAAGATAGCCTAAAGGTTCTATTATATCTATATTGCTAGTGTCTATGTTTAATTCATTAACAAGTTTCTTAGTTCTGGGGTGTGACGGGAAAATCAATTTTTTATCAAAATAAGTACTTACTGAATTTAATGAATTCATTATTTTTTTAAAACGGACCTTATTTACTACATTTTCTTGGCGGTGAATAGTACTTAGAAAAAAACCTTTTTCAATAACTTTTAATTTTTCCAGAATTTTACTTTTACTTGAGAATTGTTTGTTCTGATACAAAGCATCAACTACGGTATTACCTGTAACAAAAATTTTATGTTGATCTATACCCTCTTTCAAGACATTAATCTTAGAATCTTCTGTAGGACAGAACAGTATATCTGAAATATGATCTGTTAAAATTCTATTTATTTCCTCGGGCATTTTTCTATCAAAACTCCTTAGTCCTGCCTCTACGTGAGAAACATTAATGTTTAACTTTGAAGCAGCGAGTGCTCCTGATAGGACAGTATTGGTATCTCCCTGAACAACCATAACATCTGGTTTTTCATCAATAAGTATAGGCTCTATTTTTGATAAAATATTCGAAGTTTGGTACGAGTGAGTGCCTGAACCAACTTGTAAATTATATTTAGGCTTAGGTAAATTTAACTCTTCAAAAAATAATGAATCAAGGTTTGCAGAATAGTGTTGACCTGAATGGACAATGAAAAAGTCAATTTCTTTACGAGAAAACTCCCTAATTACAGGCGATAATTTGATTATTTCGGGCCGAGTTCCTAATGTTATACAAATTTTCTGCATTAATAATACCCTAAATTACGTAATCTATCTTTCATCTTATCAGATTTAGAAGACTTAGTTCCTTTTTGCTTTGTAAAGCTATATTGATTTACTACAGGTCCCAAAACCTTTTTACTTCTTGATGCTAAATCAAAATTTTCACAAATGTCATCTTGAGAATAAACCTCATTATTTCCTTTTTCTCTAATGATAAATTTCTTTGAATCATGGAAAATTGATTTCTGATTTTGCATTCCTTTCTGAGTGAATTCTTCTTTAGAAAAGTTGGGATTGATTTTCTTGCAGGATTCGATAAAATAACTATATTCAGATGGCATGTATAATTCTGATATTAATGGTTTACTTGCTTTTCGGAAACTATTATTCTCAGATTTTCTTTTACTCTGCATTGTTAGACCACAGAGTATTCCATACAAATCCATTGTTGAAACAAAATCTAAATCTGGATTAGCTAATATTTGATTATTTCTTTCAGGTAACTTCATTATGAGTGGAACGTGAATTGCCTCATTATAAACGCTAAAATAGTGCGAAATATGTCCATGTTCTCCTATATGTTCCCCATGATCTGAGGTTATTACTATGGCTGAATCATCCATTAATCCCTCTTTATTAATACATGAAAGTAGATCTCCTACCTGACTATCGAGGAATGAAATTTCAGATTTGTATAATTTATTAAAAAACGAAATATCTTTGTCTGTATATTTTCCTGAATAAAAATCTACGGGGCTTTGACTAAGAGTGATATTTTTTGTTGTAAATTTACTTCGAAATGGCTCCGGAGGGTTATAATCCATATGTGGCTGCATATAGTTAATAAAAAGAAATAATTTTTTATCTTTTTTTGCACACTCTCTTATCTTCGACTTTGCTAATTCTGTTGTTTTTATTGTAAAGGGAGTGGAATCTTTCTTTACTGAAAAAATATTTCTGTAAATCAAATTAAGTATAGACTTAACTGGTTTATTCTTAAAAATATACTTTAATACCTTAATTAGACCCAAAAAACCTTCTTTTTTAATTATATTGCTAGACCTATACGGCTCTTTGATATCTTGAAATAAATTCCAAGTGCAGATATAGTCGTTAAAACCAAAATTAAAATTACTACTTTTCGTTAATAAACCATTAGAAGTTATTCCTGTTGTGTGATAGCCGGAACTTTGCATTAGTTTTGGTAAAAAATTTATTTTTTTCCCTACTTTAAAACCATAGTCAATGCACCCGTGTTCTGAAGGTAACTTTCCTGTGAACATCGATACGTGACTAGGTATTGTCCAGGGTGCAGCACTAATTGCTCGTTTGAAATTTAAAGCGTTATGCTCTTTAATAAAAGAATTTAAACTTGGATTGACCCTATCACTCTCAAAATCAAAAGACCTGTATCTTGCAGTATCCATAACTAAAAATACGATTAACTTTGGGCCTTCTGACATTATATATTCAGATTTAATTGTTTACAACAATCATCCGTTTCTTCCCTCCCTTGCTTCTTTTAATGTTCTTCATGTAATTAATATTAATTCTAACTCCATTACCACAATGATGTGATAAAATGTCCCTAATTTTTTCTTCGTGGCTGTGTCTGTAGTCTGATCCTTTAACTATATTAATCTCCAAACAATCATCATAATTCTGAACTATTTGGTAGTCTAATATCTGATGAAATAATCTAAATATGTGAATGGCCATTGGACCATTAATGGTATTTCCATTAAAGAATCTTAAATTATCAGAGACTCTGCCATCTAATGATGATAAAAGAGGAAGAGTTCTTCCACATTTGCAAGTATCATTAGATAAGGTCCCTAAATCGTCTGACTGATAGCGGATTATTGGCATGGCTAAATTATGTAAATTTGTAAAAATCAGATTACCTTCTTCACCTTTTTGCACTTTGTTTTCTTCATTATTTAAAATTTCTGTAATAGCCCACTCTTCGCCTAAATGAAAGCCATTATGATGCTTACACTCGTATGCATTACCTCCCGATTCTGGATTCGAATAATTATCAAAGACTTGACAACTAAAAACATTTTCTAATGATTGCCTCTGAAATGGATACAATTTTTCAGCAGTACTAAATATTGCCAATGGTTTTATTCCAGATATTGCATTTTTTTTAACGAATTTCGAAAATTCATATAGTATAGAGGGGAAGCCTCGGATGAATCTGGGCTTAAATCTAATAAGCTTTTTTGAATGCTCTGTAAATATCTGTTCATTAATATGAACAGAGGGAAGAGGTAAATGCCTCTCAAATGAAGTTCTTAATATTTGCTTAATTGTAACTTTATCGTTTGGAATTAAGGAAGTACCTGCTAGAGTAGATCTTTTGTCTCCAAACTCATAACCGGCCCACTGCCAGCCTCTAAATGTTGTAGCCCACAGCATACTAGTTGAATCTTTAGTAGATAGGTATCTCATTGGTATGCCAGTAGTACCACCCGTCCTACTAACTAAGGGAGAATGTGATAATACCTTTTTAGATATGAAATACTTAAAATTAGATTTTATCTCTTTTTTCGTAATTATTGGTAGATGCCTTAAATCTTCTAGACTAGTAATATCGCTTGGTTTGATTCCTTTTTCATTGTATATTAAATTATAGTAAGGTACATTGTTGTAAGCATGATCAATCAGTAATACTAATTTTTTAAATTGATATTCTTTAATTTCATCAGTAGACCAGTACTGGCTTTTTGATAGTAATCTTAGCTTTTTAGAAACTGTAGTCCCTAGTAAAAAATCACTAAATGGCAATACTGCTTTCGTGGCTAAATCTGAATATAATTTCATAGTAAAGATTTAAGATAAGGTAAACAGTTGAAACGAAGCCAGTTAACAGAATTATAGGATGAATCTTGCTTGTCTCTTTCCCACTTAAAAGGCTCTCTAGTATTAGTAATTTTACTATTAATGCCAAGAAGTACTTGAATCTGACTCTCTGTTAATAGTTTCTTTTCTAGATTAAACGACGGTCTAACTCCAAAAGGATATGAAGCAAAATTAACTTTTCTATTGAATTTTATGCCTAACCTTCTTGAGCTTGCTATAATTTCTTCGCTGAGAACATCAAATTCTAACTTATTACAAAAAGGGTGAGATTTCGTATGAATTCCTATGTCAAAACCGTTATCTAGTAGAACTCTTATTTGATTGGTAGACATGTAAGGCTTTTGTTTTTCTAAAAAATTATCTAAATTTTCTAAATCCGAGATTTCCCATAAAAAATTAGAAATTATATCTTTGATATCCATAGGCCAAGTACGTTCTGCCCAATCTAATAGACTTTCTGATTTTTTAATAGGCTCAATTCCAAATTTAGACTCCACTGATTCAGCTAATAATTCTAAATTTTTATCGCTTTTGTTAACAATATACAATAACTTATTTCGCCACATTAAATCTAAATTATCTATACAGTTTTCAATTAGAAAAAAAGTAGCTGAAACTTTTTTCTTCAGTAAAATTGGAGCTATATTTGTGAAGTTTTCAATAAACCCATCGTCTGTAGTTATGGAAAGATGATTAGATAAGCTAAGACCATTTTTAAATCTATTCACTGCATCTTTCAATGAGATTATTTTATATCTTTTCTTAAAGAAGTCTATTTGGCTGTCAAAATCAGATACAGAAAGATGGCCAAATTGATACGACTTCCTCTCATTAGAAACAACGTGATAATAAATTATTCTGTAATTATCACTAAATGAAAAAACTCTGGGACTTCTGTAAAAAAACATTAAGATACTAGGTTTTCTAAATAATTTAAATCTAGAGTTTTACCTTTATTGAGATGATAAAAAATAATTTTTTCTTTCCTAGTAAAATTTATAATACTTCTGCTACTCTCAAACTTATAAAGCTGAATATCTTTTAAAATATTCCAATCTAAATTGGTGACATATTTCAATGGTTTACCTTGAGGAAGTCCAAGAATTTGCTTATTCTTGATAATACTGATTAAAATTACATAATACAATTTTACAGAACCAACTATTCCTTTCATGAATAATGAGGTTGCTGTATCTTTTTCATTAATTGAAGGTAGGTAATGGGCTAAAATATTTCCTCCATCTATCTTTTCATTAATCGCCATAAGAGTACCACCAGAGTAGTTTGGTTTTGAATCGCTAACTGAATGAAAGATTGTTTTAGAGCCGTTGTAAAACGGTGAAAAACCACTATGATAGTTTAAGCTTATTTTTCTAGGGGAATCAATAAAATCTTTTTTGGCTATCTCACCGCCTAAGAAGCAAATGACATCTATCTTATTATCATTGATTAATTCAACAGAACTTTGGCAATTGACCGTTGAGACATCTTTTTTGATTTTTTCAGGAATCTCATCATATTTATCTATATAATCAGTAAAAAAAAAATTTTCTGCTCTGTTCAAACTATTCTGCAGACTTGAAGGATTTAGTGAATTAAAAACAAAGCTCAAAATTTTAGCCATAAATTTACGATATCCTTTCCTTAGTAACCTTTTAGACTTGATCCTTTCAATAAAATTATTATTTCTGGGATGCAAAATTAATTTAACATCAAATTTTTTCCAAAGCATGTAGGCCCAAAATTTATGATGGGGGAGCTTGTTTGTAACTAAGGCTACTCTCATATTATGTTTCAATATGTAATTCTTTCAAAAATTAAATTTGTCAAGTCGATACTTTCTGATATTAATCTATTTGCTTTTATCCTTTTTTGGTCTTTAGACTGAAGATTACAAAGAATATCTTCAGCTTTTTTAGTTACTCCATTAAAATTCCTAAAATTGTACACCAAACCATAATTTCTCTCTTGGTTCTCTAAATAACCTAAGACTAGAGGATTAACATAAATCACAGGCGTGCCAAGAATTGCGCTCTCTGATGCCATGGTAGCTCCTTCAGTCACTACAATACTGGCATAATAAATTAAGTCATGGATTTTATTTAAGGATATATTAATTCTATGCTTCTCAAGGTAAGGAGGTAGTTTAGACTCTGAAGTTATGTACACCTTACAATGCGAAGATAATTTTCTGACTAATTTTATTTTGTCAATATTGGATAAACCTCTACTATTTGCATCATGATTTGCATCCCATGAAACGAAACGAATGAGAGCGAACCTTTCATTTTTATTAATTTTAAGACTGTTAAGAATATCTGAATTTGGTATAAAATAATTAGGGTGTAAATATGCTAACTCATGGTATCCTCTGTAAAAAATTTGTGAGCTACTTAATTTTTTTGTAAAAGAAAAAGGAGTTATAATCTCGCTTGCAAAAAAACGATAAAGAAAAATTTCCAACTCTGAATGCTCAGTATCATCTAAAATAATAGATTTCTTAGATAACAATTTAGAAGCATATGAGATAGGCGCGCTAGCCAATCCAATTAAAACATCTACATTGTGACACTTGCTTAATGAATATAACCTACTTGTCATCAGGACTAAATTTTTAATCTTACCTGTAAGCTTTTTTTGATGGGTAGCAATAGAAATATATTTAATGCCATATAACTTTAATAATTCAATGGTTATTTCCTTATCAACTGCAGTTACAATAACGCTAATGTTTTTTTTTTCTAATAAATTTATTACATTTCTAAATAAATGGACATGGGCTGGATGACCTACATGAATGAGAACTTTCATTTGACAATTTCCAACTTTTTTTCATAGTCGGGGTAATTAACTAAAAAAGCCTTTTTTGAACCATGAAAAATAAACAAACTGCCTGCTGCGGCAGCAGAAGCCGTAGTTACTCTGAATAATTCTCTTAAGTGAGTATCGGTCCCAGCCCCTCCTGCTGCTATCAGCGGAATTTTAAGCTTAGAAGAAATCGAGTCTATGAAGTGTGTATCGTAGCCATTCATTTGGCCATCATTGTAAACCATGTTAAGCAAAATTTCTCCTGCACCAAGCTCTTGTAACTCCATGGCCCATTTAATTGGATCTAATTTAGTTTTCTTTTTGGCGCAATGATAAACTACTTTTCTTCTTCCAAACCAATCCTTGTTTACATCTAATGAGACTACTATACTTTGGCTTCCAAAAAATCTGGATGCTTCTTTAATAAAATGTTTGTCAATAATAGATTGTGAATTAATGGACACTTTTTCAGCTCCAGCCCCAAGTATTCGTTTAATATCATCAATCGATTTTATACCTCCGCCAACTGTGAAAGGCATATAACATTCATCCGCAACATCCTTAACAAAATTGATATCTATTAATTTATTCGATTTGGTGGCCTCTATATCTATAAAAATTAGCTCATCAGCCATTTTCTCATTAAATATTTTAATCGTATTCATAGAATCACCTAGGTATCTGTAATTATCGAAGTTTTTACCTTTAACAAGGGCTTCATTTTTTAATAATAATATTGGAATCAATCTTTTACGTAGCATTTATTATTTACAGAAATTTAAAAGAAGTTTAAATCCTTGCATATGGCTTTTCTCGGGATGAAACTGAGTTCCTATTATATTATCGGATTGTACGGCTGATACAAAATCAATNCCATAATTTGTTTTAGATAGAATCNCTTCNTCATNNCATTCNANGTGATAAGAGTGNGTAAAATAAAATTCTTGATNGNNTGCAATTCCATCAAGAATTTTTGACNCTNTTACAAAATTAGNNACNTTCCATCCNACNTGNGGGATTTTAATATTTAAATCATTGGGAATTTTAAATTTTACAACTCNAGAGTCAATAANGCCTAANCCAGTACAATTCCCTTCCTCACTNTGATTTGAAAATAATTGCATACCTAGACATATTCCAAATATTGGAGTATTTTCNTAAGTTACCTTTTTCTTTAAGATNTCCACAATATTTCTATTATGCAAATTTTCCATNCCACTTTTAAAATGTCCTACTCCAGGTAGAATTAATTTTTCCGCATTTGAAATTTCTTCAGGGTCTGAAGAAATTNTAGATTGNATTCCGCTGCTTGAAAGCTTNTGGTGNATNGAACGAAGATTACTCATTCCATAATCGATAATAACTATCATTTTAAATTTAAATATTTCTCNTAAAATTTTTTAGGAAGAATNCCGATATCGCATGAAAATTTAATAGGATATCTAAATAGTTTAATGACNTCAAGATAAGTACNGTAGCTNTTAAAAGACTTAGGAGGCAGATTCATAATTCTTAAAAACTCTTCNTCNGTTATTCTAAGCTTTTTTAAAATATATTTTTTATCGATGTCAAAATTTTCTACTGACATCGGAGGAGTTNTTTTAATTNTCTTAANNGCNTCATCTTTACTAATCTTTTTCTCTCGGATTTGNGTGGANAANTATATTTTNCTTTTATCTATGTTAAATTTTGTAGGNAAAATGTATCCCTGAAAAAATTTTGTATAATTAGANTCATAGTGTTTACCTTCATAAGGCCTCCACTTTAATTTTTTCATGAGAAGATTCTTTACTNTAGATATATCATAATCAATATATTCAAGAAAACTTACTGTCCTTACACCTCTAANGACAGTNGANTATATTAATTTACTAATCGATAAATTAGGATAGCNAGTTAATTTTTTNCTCGAAAAAGTCTCNTGGACGCTTNTAATATATTTTCCATCCATATAAGTCCAACTTATGGGNGATATTCCCTGTTCACGGAAGTTATANCCATAAATAATGTACTTNACNTTNTACTTGTTTGCTANATCAAATAATGAAGCCTGAAGNGCAATATCNGANGGAATTTCTCCGTCTGGAACTGAAGCTTGCAGGAAAGAGTATTGAATGTCTCTAAACATATTCCAATCTAGAATNATTGTCTCCANATCTACATNNAGTTTTTTTGTTACTAACTCTATATTTTTAACTGCCAATTCCGAATTCCAACCATTATCTACATGTACCGCAAGNGGGCTTANTCCTAGTTTTTTTGCCATGTAAAGAGTNTATGTACTGTCNACNCCNCCGCTTACTCCNATAATCGAATCATATNTTCCGCTCTGTTTATTTTTTATTGAATGNACTAANTTTTTGATTTCNTGCCTGCCTTTCCGACCTTGNGGNAAATTTTCACTCATTCTTTGATGNTATTTACAATAGTTACANTCTCCCATCTTGTCAAAAATTATATCAGANACTGTGTCATCAAGAATACAAGTTCGGCATTGCGTCCTATTCATAAATATTTAAAAAATAATTNAAGCCATTAANCAAAAGAATAATGTAACAAGATACATTAGNAAAACTGANTTTGGCTCGTTTAATTTGAANTAATAGTTTGGTATCCACTTTAAAGTAAGCCTATTCGGGACTGANATAATNCCTNTATNNTCTACTTTTCCAAATTTCCTATGAAGTCCATCCTTNTCTAAATAATTCTCAGGATCCGNCTTAATCATAATTAGCCAAGCAANCCACAATACNAAATTTAAAGTATGAGGNAATAAAATTAAAAAACCAAACCACCAATATTCTTGAACAACGATTATGCAACCTATTAAAGAACCNAATAATTGTGAACCCACATTTCCCTCAAAGACTTTNGATGGATANTTATTATANATCCAAAAAATTAATATNGAACCCAAGAATGATGCGAATGGTAAAATAGCATCTATTTNTCCATCTAGCCAAGATTTCACNAATAATGTGATTAGTATGATTAAGGANANACCCGACTGAAGNCCATTATAGCCGGAATGCATATTNACAAGATTAGCTACAACCATCACATAAAGTGGAATTATAATTATTCTTAATAAATCTCCATACTCAATATTGTGTAAAATNATATCNTTTAAATCAAGATAACCATAGAATGGGATGGGNAATGTTTCAGGATTAATTACTGAAATTAGNGGAAAGCTGAANGTAATTGGCAATAAAAACTTAAGTTTATGGCCNAGGTCTACNAGNTCATCGACCAAACCNTAAATAGCNTAGATTGANATAACTANTAAAANTGTTAAATTAATTTNATTGAGNTCTGAATAANGAAAGTCATAATCAAAAAAGAANGATAANATTCGTACTACAAGAGGAAATAAAGAAATNGAAATAAAGGATATAAANAGNACAATTATNCCTGCNTTAGTAGCNACTTCNTTTTTCTCATNCTTATACATATCNCGAACAACTAAATTATTTTCNTTTAACTTTCGAATACTNTGGGGCATTACATAGTAAGTTCCNAGTGCTGAGATNAATAAAATCAGAAANAAATCAATCATATTTTTATAACTTTGTTAGAGCTTAAAGATTCAAGTCCGGCCTGGACGATTTTTACGGCAAGAAGGCCNGCTTGGCCTGAAACAGAAGGNTTTTTATTNANANAAATTGACTCNAGAAAATCTAATAGTTCAGTTGCNAGTGGCTCAATCTTATTCAAGATAACNTTTTCNTCGGAAAGCTTCATTTCGGCTTGAAANAGATTNGAACTNTCTANGTTANCAAAAGAAGAAGACATNTTTTCAATTTCTTGCTTAAGGGAATTAATTTTTACATAATGTGTATCNGTAGTTATACANACCTCCCTCACTTTCATTGGAGTCAACCAATTGGTTTCACAAACGCCTACTACACCGCTNGGATACTTCAACGATAGNATAACNTGATCTTCNTGAGNTTCATTCATTGCTTTTCCTCCGTTNACCATTATGGAATNAGGCTTTTCNCCTAGCAAATAAGATATAATGTCGACATCGTGNATACTTAGGTCGAATAATACNCCTACATCNTGAATTCTAGCCGGAAAGTTAGAAAATCTTCTAGCTGATAATGTCAACACTTTACCCCACTTTTTTTCATCTAGCTGCTTTTTTGAGTACCTTATTGCTTCATTGAACCTTTCAATGTGGCCCACGGCTAAAATTTTNCCNGNTTTATTTGAAGCTTCAATNATGGCTTCTGAATCTTCTATGTTCCCTGCCAGAGGCTTCTCGATNAANGCATGAACTCCAGATTCAAAAACGATTTCAGANATTTGCCTNTGAAGTGATGTAGGAGTNGCTATAGTAACAGCTTCCACTTCCTTGAGCATCTCTCTGTANTTTTTGAAATATTTGACTCCTAATCTCTCTGAGACTAATTTACCTTGTTTCTCNTCCAAATCTGATACNCCAATTAAATTTGATATCTCATTGTANACTCTTGCATGATTTTGGCCCATNGAACCNACTCCNATAACNCCTGTCTTGATTTTATATTTNTTAGNCATTTANTATGTCCGTAAACCAATCTAATGTTGNTTTNAGTCCTTCNGAAAGTGAAATTTNNGGTTCCCACCCTAGCTCCTTTCTTGCAAGCGAAATNTCNGGACAACGCCTTTGTGGATCATCTACAGGAAGTTCATTTAAGATAAANCCAGCATCACTAGGCTGCAACTCTAAAATTTTATTAGCCAAATCAATCATTGTAAATTCTTCAGGATTTCCTAAATTTACAGGTACTTCAACTTTAGAATTCATCAATAATATTAGACCATTAATTAAATCGTCCACATAACAAAAGCTGCGAGTTTGCTCGCCGCTTCCGTAGATAGTAAGTGGTTTATTATTAATAGCTTGAACGCAAAAATTACTAACTGCTCTACCGTCATTTACATTCATAAATGGGCCATATGTATTAAAAATTCTTGCGATACGAATACTAACATTTGAATGATTTTTATAAGCGAAACACAATGCTTCGGCAACTCTCTTGCCTTCATCATAACAAGCTCTTGGCCCTATAGGATTTACGTGACCCCAATATGCTTCATTTTGTGGATGTTCTTTAGGATCTCCATATATTTCTGATGTAGAAGCTTGAAGAATAGGTGCTGAGAACTTTGCTGCCATACCTAAAACATTGTACATTGCTAAAGTTCCCATTTTTAGAGTTCTAATGGGGTTGTACTGATAATGTACTGGGGAAGCTGGACATGCTAGATTGTATATTGCATCTATTCTATCAGGAAAATAAGGCTTTGTTAAGTCATGTAAAACAAATTCGAAATTTTTATTAGTCTTAAGAGCTTCGATGTTAGACTCTTGACCTGTACTTAAATCGTCTAAGCATATAACCTGATGGCTCAAGTCTAACAATTTTCGACAAAGATTAGATCCTAAAAAACCTGCTCCTCCTGTAACTAAATATTTCATGATTTGCTCAAAATTTCTTGAATTATTGAAGAATACCCTGATTTAATTGATAGCTCTATATGTGATTCAAACCAATCCTTCATAGTCCCTATATCATACCTTTTACCTTTGAATGTCCAAGAATAGATTTCTTGATTATGAGAAAGTGAATTCATAGCATCTGTCAATTGAATCTGCCCGTCTGCCCCAAAATCTGCTAACTTTAAGTAATCAAATATCTCAGGAGTGAAGATATACCTCCCCTGTATTCCTAAAAGTGAGGGTGCATTTTCTGGGCCCGGTTTTTCCACTAAATTATTGATTAACAATATCCCTTCTTCAACTTCATTTCCCGAGGCAATACCATACCTTTTTGTTTCTTCAACATTTATCGTCTCAACTGAAAATACGGATTTTTCCTTTTGTCTATAAATATCAACCAAACCTTTGGTACAGTTAGGATTGCCTGTGCATATTGTATCGCCCAATAATACTGCAAAGGGACTACCATCTACAAATTTTTCTGCGCATAATATCGCATGTCCTAACCCTTTTTGTTCATCTTGTATTATAAACTGTAAATTGGCTATTTCACTAATCTTTTTGACCTCAGAAAGCTCCTTATTTTTACCCGCTTTTTCTAACGCTTTTTCTAGTTTTTCCATTGGCCTGAAATGATTTTCAATTGATTTTTTGTGATCACCGGTAATAATTGCAATATCTGTAATTCCCGCGTCCACTGCTTCCTCGACTACCCATTGAATTGTTGGCTTATTTACAACTGGGAGCATCTCCTTAGGTTGAGCCTTAGTTAATGGCAAAAATCTTGTTCCGAAGCCCGCGGCAGGAATTATAGCTTTCATAATTTTATTTCTTTTACGATTTCGAAAGCTTCAGCATACTTAACACCAATTTGCTCTCCTCTGAATCTACATCTGCCTTTTACTGAATCTACAATATTATCAATATTTAGACCAAATGCAGACTTGTATTCGTTTATTGAATCTAACTTTCTATCTATGTGATCAGACACGTTAATTAACAGCTGAGGATTAAATGCCTTGGTACCTATGCCACCGGGAATCATTGTCTCGTACATGTAATACGAGCATGTATTTTTTCTTGTTGCAACAGACATTATTTTGGAAATAGTTTGGTGATCTTGGTGTGAATCATGCTCCCAGCACGAAAAAATTATATTTGGACTAAATTTTTCTATGTAAGAATCAAATAATTTTGAATATTTTCTATTGAATTCAAACTCATAAGGGTTTAAATCTAGAAAATCAATATCACAACCTAATGTTTTCGAGGCTGCTATTTGCTCTTGTTTTCGTTTTATCTTAAACTCCTGATCAATGGTTCCATCTCTGTGCTCGCAAGGAACTATTGCATTTAAAATTGTAAGTTTATGTCCTTCTGAAACATATCTAGCAATTGTGCCTCCCATCCCTATTTCGGCATCGTCACAGTGAGGAGATATAACTAATATTTTCATAGCCTGACCATAGTACTAATTATAAATAATTACCTTAAACCTTCTTATTACTAAACTCAGAAACAATTAATTTTTTCATTTTGGAAGGATTTAAAGCATTATAATAAAACATAATCTCCTTTGACCCAAACTCGTTAAGAGGAACTAAAATCAACAAAAATATTAACGTACTCATCAAGGAATATGGTATGATAAACCAAATTGTAAAAGGAAAAAGATTGGAAAATAAGAAAACGGAAATTGTGCTAGCAATTGCTGCTATATAATGGGATAATAGTCCAGAATATGGAACTACACCGTTTATACGATAAGCCCAAAACCTTACTAATACACCCCCGATAAAAAAAGTTATTAGCGTTGCAATCGCCGCACCGTCACCAGAATAGCCAAATGTATTGAAGGGACCGATTGATTCAGGTATAAGCAACAGATTCAAAATTATGTTTAAAATAAGAACAAAAAGCGATATTCCGAATGCAAGTTTTAGATTGCCTGAACTTAGGATTTGTGTCGTAAAAGGCATTCTTAATAAATTGAAATATACGGCCACACAAAGATAGGATAGAATGTTACCCGAAGGACTAAACTCTTTACCGAAAAGTAATGTCATTATTTCCTCTGAGAATAGGAATATAAATATTACGAAGGGGAGAAGAGTTAGAGATATATATTTCTCAGAATTCATTGATAACTGTCGAATCTTATCAAACTCTTGGTTCGAGTGGTAGTCACTAAATACAGTAAATAGTATTCCAGAGAGAGACGTAGCTAAAATTATCATTATTTCTGCAATTCTTTGAGCTGCGGTGTACTGTCCAACATCTAAAATTCCGTTGAAAAAACCAAGCATTAACTTATCCATTACCAATGTGAGTAATGTTATCATACCGAGAATGCTGATTGGAATCCCGAACGACAAGTAAGATTTGATAATTTGTAAATCTGGCTTCCTAATTGAATTGTTTTTAACGAACAGAAAAAAGGATGGAACAAAAATTACGATTGCTGCTAGGATCGATACTAATGCTAATTGGACTACACTTAAACCTTCAATGCAGACAAATATGGTTAAAATCATTGCACTGAATCTTCCAAATATCCTAAAGAAGGCCATAATTCCTAGCTTTAGTCTAGCCCCCCAGAGATTTTTGTTTAAATTTACGAAATTTTCAAAAAATTGACTTATTACAAATATGTATATCACAACTTCTAATTCATTTGTCTCAAAACTACCACCTAGTATATTAGTGTAAATGTATAACCAAGAAAATACTGTTAAAATCATTAGAATATTAAGAAGTAATTTAATCATAATTAATGTCCCGTTACATATGCCTATATCTACACCTTCGGCTAGCATTTTTCTATGAGCTATGCCAGTTCCTAAATCTGAAAAAATATTGAATGAAGCAACATAAGCTAAAGCAAAGCCAATTATTCCTAAAACTTCAACTCCCATGTACCTGGCAACAAATATTATAGAAATAAAATTGAAAA
>PAZA01000012.1 GCA_002715375.1 Halobacteriovoraceae bacterium | reverse complement strand
AACACCCCTTCATAAAAGAAATATTGGTTACGTTTTTCAAGGAGGAGGACTTTTTCCTCACTTAAATGTTTATGAAAATTTAAAATTTGGCATAAAGCGATCAAAAGAAAAATGTCATTTTTCTTTTGATTTCATAATCGACTGGTTCAAATTAGAAAAATTACTAAAGAGGAAAACAGAAACTCTTTCTGGTGGTGAAAAACAAAAAGTCGCGATTGCAAGAACACTTCTTCAGGCACCTAAAGTTTTATTTATGGATGAGCCCCTAACTGGCCTAGATAGGGAAAGTAAGCTTGAAGTCATGAAGTTAATAGGTGAATTAAAAGAGGTTTTTCAAGGTCCAATTTTTATGGTCACCCACTCCTTTGAAGAATTAAAAAGGCTCGCTGACTATGTATTTTATATGGAAAAAGGAGCAATAAAATACTTAGGAAGTTTATTAGAGGCCATGAATGATTTTAAAGGACCGCTTATTGAAAAAATGGGGGGAGGTGAGGTTGGTTCTGTTTTAGAAGGAGTGGTTAAAAATCATTTAAAAGAAGATGCCCTGACAGCCGTTGATATAGGGGGAGTTAACATTATTTGTCCTCAAATTAATCAAGAGCTAGGCCAAAAAGTGAGGATTCTTATTGAAGCGAATCAAGTGGCCCTTATGGAGGCAAAACCTGAAAGGGCGACCTTTTTAAACGCCCTTAAAGTTAAAATCACTGAAGTTAAAACTCTTAATCAAACGAGTGTATTAGTTGGGCTTAAGCTTTTAGGAGGAAGTTCTTCCTGGCCTCTTTACTCAAGAGTAACCTTAAAATCTTTTAATTTTCTTAGGCTTAGTTGCGGACAGGTTTGGATAGCAACAATCAAGGCAACTTCTCTTTAACCCTATCCTAGTTTTTATGGCGGGAATAGGTTGAAAAAGTAATTTAATTATTCACATTTCAGGAACTTATTACGAAAAGAACGATATGAAACATTATTTCATACATAAAACTTTCTTAAGCCTTTTTTTAGGAATCATTTTCATTTGTGGACACTCGTTCAATTTAATGGCCTTGGATTTAACTAAGGGTCATAGTGAGAAGATTAAGCTTGGGAAACACCTTGATATTCTTGAAGACAAATTAGGCGAGTTATCCTTTGATGATATTTTAAAAGGGAACCACAAACAAAAGTTTATAAGGGCCCAAACAGATTTTCCTAACAAGCGTTTTACAAAATCCGTTTTCTGGCTCCGCTTTAAGCTTTCTCAAAAACAAGTTCCACTGCCTTCTTATTATCTCGTTTTTTCATTTGCTGGAACTGATTACGTTACTTTATATAAAAATATTGAAGGTCAATGGATTAAGGAAGAGGCCGGAGATCAAAAGACATTTTCTGAGAAAAAAACGCCTCATCACTTTTTTAGTTTTCCCCTTAAACCGGGAAGGGATTCAACTTATTATATAAGAGTTAAAAATTCTGCGGCCATGCAGCTTCCTTTAGTCCTCTACACACCGAAAGCTTATCATCAAAATATTGTTGAGGAATCTATTACCAACGCCCTTGTTGTAGGTATCCTCCTTATCATGACGATTTACCATATCGTTATTTATTTTTCGACAAGGATGGTTCAATACCTTCCTTATTCTATCTATATTGTTGGACTTATTGGGCTTATTCTTAGCCACTCTGGTTTTGGGGGGCAGTACCTAACACCAAATTCCACTTTTTTAAATAACGAGGGAATTATGGTTTCTGTCGGCATTATGCTGATGGGTTTGTCTCATTTCATTTACAAATTTGTTGAACTTGAAAAGGAAGGGCCAAAATTGGCCAAAACTTTTTATATTGGCATGGGGCTTGGCCTTTTTAATATAGTTACCCCTCTTTTTATACCTTATTATTATGCTATCCGCCTTTTAATTGCCACTATAAGCCCTGCTCTTGGAATTATAGTTTTTTGGGGCGTTTATGCTTATGTAAAAAAATTACCTAACTCAAGGTACCTCGCTTTTGCTTTTTCCTCGCTCTTAATAGGTGCCTTTTTCAAACTCTTTGAGGGAATAGGGTTTCTTCCCAGTATTTTTATTTTTACTCAAGGTTTATGGGTCGGGGTCATCATTCAACTGGTCCTCTTTGCCCTGGGCCTTTCAAACCTGATTAAAACATTAAAAGAAGCTGCCGAAGAGAATGCCAGGCAACTTGCTGACTTTAACAAAAACCTCTCCCACATTGTTGATTTAAGAACCGAGGAGCTTGCTTCATCTTTAGAAAAAACAGAAATCCTCCTTAATAATATGGGGCAAGCTGTTTTTGCCATAGATAAAGAGCATCATATCATTCCCCCAGTTTCAAAGTTTGCAACCAACATTTTTGGTGATGATATTCAAGGAAAAACAATTTGGGATACGCTTTTTAGAGATACGGACCCCGCTGACATTGGAAGGAGCTTTTTCGAGTTCGGTATTTCCATTACTTTTGGTGCAGATTATGTTCAGTGGCTTTTAGTGAAAGACGACTTTCCTAAAAAAGTTTTTATTGTAAAAGACGGTGAGAAAAGAAGTTTAAAACTTAGTATGTCACCTATTTACAATAAAGATGAACTTTTAGAAAAGATCGTTTTTATCGTGGAAGACGTCACTGAAATTGAAAAACTAGAGGCCGAAGTCGAAAAAGAAAGGGCCAAAAATATGGAGAAGGTGGAGCGCCTTCAAATGATTGTCAGTAACGATAAAGCAAACCTCAGAACCTTTTTTAGTGAAGCTTATGCACTCCTTTCTGTTTTGGAAGACCCTGATGTTGAAAAAGAAGAGTTTTTAAGGGCCGCCCACACTTTAAAGGGGCTATCAAGACTTTACGGATTAAACTTTCTTTCAACTATCATCCACCGCTATGAAAGTGCCTTCTTTATAGAAAAAGAGGGGGAAACAGAGAAACGAGACTTTAGGGAGATTGCTGATGAAGAGACGCCTCTTTTAAAAATTGCCATTAATGAGGCCCTTCAACTAGTGACTGAAGTGTATGGAGAAGTCTATAATATAAATGACGGTACAGGTGATGAGGCCCAAGATGAAGTCCTTGAAATCAGTCAATCAAGGCTTGATGATGCTGTAAAAGACGTTTCAAGTAATCTTGAAAATAAAAATTACTCGGTCATTGTTTCTATTCTTGAAAAGTTAAAGGCCATTAATATTAAAAAGATGATTCAAGGTTTAAAAGGCGTTGTTTTAAATACCGCCAATGGTCTTGGAAAAGAAGTTCGGTTAAATGTTTATGGTGATGATATTTATTTAGAAAAAGAAAAAATATCTCTTTTAAAAGAGGCCTTTATCCACCTTCTCACCAATTCCGTTGACCACGGGATTGAAAGGTCGGGTGAAATTCAAGTCAACCTAAGTGAGGGAAGAGAAGGAATTGATATCCACCTAGAAGACGATGGAGCAGGAATTGATATAGAGCGTGTGCGGAAAAAGGTTGAGCTTCAGGGACTTGCGACTGGGGAGTCCATTGAAAATATGATGCCAGGAGAAATCGCTGCGTATATTTTTCATCCCGAGTTTTCAACCAAAGAAAACGTTTCTGAAACATCAGGGCGTGGGGTTGGAATGAATGTTGTGAAAGAAAATATTGAAAGGATGGAAGGGCAAATAAAAATAGAAGACAATAGAGACAAGGGGACAGGTTTTTTAATTCATTTTCCTAGTTCGATCAGTTCCTCTAAATCTGATGAAGCGAGCTAACCAAATTGTTTCATAACCGAAGATCCTTTTTAGAGCTCATCTAACAAATTATAAAAATTCCAAAAAATTCGAACCATGGCCTCAAAAAAAACTTGTTTAAGTGCTCAAACAAATTTATGACTACCTATACACTTAATTAATTTCAAATAAGGGGTCGTCTTATGAAGAAAAGATCTTTTCTTTTAACTCTGAAACTTGCCGCTTTGACCAATTTATTTTTTGCCACGAGTTCAATAGCTGCCTTTAAAGATGTTAAGTTTGAATTAGGAAGGGCGCTCTTTTTTGATAAGGTTTTAAGTGGAAATAAAAATATTTCTTGTGCCACTTGCCATCATCCAGACCTAGCGAGCGGTGACGCTGTTGCTCTATCTATTGGTGAAGGAGGAAGCGGGTTAGGTGATGAAAGAGTTTTGAGTTTTGGTAAAAGGGCCCCAAGAAATGCTCCGGCACTTTTTAATTTAAGGCTTATGGATGATTACCCCATCTTTTTTGATGGAAGAGTTGAAGAGGTTGCAGGAAGTAATGGTTTTATCGCTTCTCCTGCGAAAGACCTTCTTCCAGAAGGTCTTGAGGACATCCTCTCTGTTCAGGCCTTGTTTCCTTTATTGTCAGCAGTTGAAATGGCCGGTCAAAAGGGAAGCAATGAGATAGCTGATGCTGCGGCCAAAGATGATAAGGTTAAAGCGTGGAATATCGTTGTTAATAGGGTTAAAAATATCGACGGGTATATGTCTCTCTTTCAAGAGGTCTACCCCTCTGTAAAGTCTAAGAATGATTTGGGAATCCAGCATATTGCTAATGCTCTCGCTCATTATGAAGATAAAGGTTATAGGGC
Source organism: Halobacteriovoraceae bacterium (assembly GCA_002715375.1). Lineage (GTDB taxonomy): Bacteria > Bdellovibrionota > Bacteriovoracia > Bacteriovoracales > Bacteriovoracaceae > UBA7317. The sequence continues at coordinate 25,626 of PAZA01000012.1, read as the reverse complement.
CGTTGATTCTCCTTATGACCGCTATAAAGAAGGGGACCTGACGGCCCTTAACTTTGAAGCTAAAAAGGGTATGAAGCTTTTTTACGGGAAGGCCAAATGCTCACAATGCCATACAGGAAAATTTCAAACGGATGGTAAGTTTTATAATCTCGCCATTCCACCTGTTGGGCCTGGAAAAGAAAAGGGCCTTGGTGGAAAAGAGGATTTTGGTAGAGAGCTTGTGACTAAAAAGAGAAGTGACCGTTATAAATTTAGAACGCCAACTTTAAGAAATGTCGTCTTGACTGGGCCTTGGGGGCATAACGGTATTTTTCAAACCTTGGAACAAGTCATTGACCACCATTTAAACCCTGAAGAGTCTCTTTTTAATTTTAACTTTAATTCTTTTCTTTACCTCGATGACGAGGATCCAGGGCACACAGTTTTTGACATGACTTTTGTAAAAGAAAATATATTAACAAACCATGATTTGCCTAGAGTAGAGTTAAATCATCAGGAAAAAGGATACCTGATTGAGTTTCTTTATGCTTTAACTGATTTAAACCCTCTTCCAAGAGAGGTTCTTATACCTGAGTCAGTCCCTAGTGGATTACCTGTAAAAGACTAAATTTTAGTAAATTTTTTTAAGATAAAAGCAAAACTAAAAAAGTGTAACAATTTTTTTAGTTTTGCTTTTTTTTTGCCGAGTAAAGGAGGTGAGTTAGAAAAGTTTAATTTATTTTAGAGGGGCCAGTTATGGCAGATTCAAATGTCCAGGATTATGGATCTGGTAAAGTCAAGTTGGGGTTTAAAAAAACTCTTAATATTATTACTCCTTACTTTTTAAAAAAAGTTATTGAGCAGGTAAAGTCCGTATGGTTCATCATTTTTTACCTCATACTTTTTCAGGTTTTGGTTTTAAACCTTCCTATCGTTTATTCATTAACCATTAGTGCTGGTGTGGGCCTCGTTATTTTTGGATTAACATTTTTTATGGAAGGATTGGAATTAGGCCTCATGCCTTTTGGGGAAATTATAGGGGCGGTTCTTCCAAGAAAGTCAAAATTGCCAGTCATTATGATTTTCTCAGTCTTATTAGGAATTGGGGCCACCTTGGCCGAGCCTGCCATTTTTGTTTTAAAAGCTGCGGGGGCCGGAGTAAAGCCGGATGAGGCGCCACTTCTTTATAGCTTACTTAATGATTTTTCTAATCAACTCGTCGCCTGTGTAGGGCTAGGAGTTGGTATAGCTGTTTTATTAGGTGTTATGAGATTCCTTTACGGATGGTCACTTAAGGTTTTAATTATTCCTTTGGTTCTCGTTTTAACAGGTCTCACTGTTTGGGCGCATTTTAATGAATTTCTTGTCCCTATTATGGGTTTAGCTTGGGACTGTGGTGCTGTGACAACAGGTCCAGTTACGGTTCCCCTTGTCTTGGCCTTGGGAATTGGAGTTTGTCGGATTGTCTCAAGTGGAAGTTCTGAAGGAGGCGGTTTTGGTGTTGTGACCCTGGCCTCTTTATTTCCTATTATTGCAGTTTTTCTTCTAGGTATCTATCACCTTCAGCAAGATGATTTTTACGGAAGACCTAACTATAAAAATAAAGTGAAAAAAGAAAAAAGTGTTGGAGCTGATAGCAGTAAAAAGAGTAAAGGGCTAGATTCTAATATTGGGGCAGAGTTTACTGACAAGGAATGGTCTTCTTTTAAAGAAAGTGGGGACTATCCAGGGCCAGAGTTTGTCGTTGGTTATAAAGGTGGAGAAAGAATTTTAAAAGATGGTAAAATTTATCATGAAAACCCCACCGTTATTTTTGGAAAGCAAAATCAAGACAACGTTAATCTAAAATCTTTAAAGCATTGGGACCCGAAAGTCGTCATGCTCGATAAAATTAAAATGGGGGTGATTACAGCGGTTCAGGCGATCGTTCCCTTATGTATCTTTTTGTATTTGGTTTTAAGACTTGTATTGAGAGAGAAAGTTCCAAGAGCAGATGAAATATTAATGGGGATTACTTTTGCTGTCATTGGGATGTGGATTTTTGTCTTAGGAATTGAATTAGGCTTGACTCCTTTAGGAGGACAGCTTGGAAGTAATATTCCTGGAACATTTACAACAATCACTCCATGGGGATTAGAAGGTTATAAAGTCGCCTTGCTTGGAAGTCATTCCGGAAAAGTATTGGCCGCTGTTTTTGCCTTTTTTCTCGGCTTTGGAGCAACCCTTGCTGAACCTGCACTTAATGCTCTTGGAGCAACTGTAGAAAAAATAACAGTAGGGGCCTTTAAAAAATCTGTTTTAATGAATACTGTTGCAACAGGTGTTGGATTGGGAATCGCTTTTGGTATTTTAAAAATTGCCTATAACATTCCTCTTGAATACCTTTTAATACCGCCTTATTTGGTTTTAATTATTCTTACAATTTTATCTTCTGAAGATTTTGTTAACTTTGGTTGGGATAGCGCAGGGGTTACGACTGGTCCGATTACCGTTCCCCTCGTTTTGGCGATGGGATTGGGAGTTGGTTCAAATATCCCAGGTGTTACTGATGGTTTTGGAGTTTTATCATTGGCTTCTGTTATGCCTATTATTTCGGTTTTAACAGTTGGCCTTCTGGTTAAAAAGAAAAAGAAAGGGGAGGCCTAAGGGCATGTACACTCTAAAGAAAAAAGGTAATTTTTCACTCGTTAAGGCGATTGTTAGAAAAAACAAAGGTCGTGATATAGCCGATGAAGAGTTTCTATCCTATTGTCATGATGCCACCGTTATGAAGGCGAGGGGTGCATTGTTGAGACCAAAGTGGTATCAAGCATTTTTACCTTCTTTAAATCCCGAGCAAGAAATAATGGAGCTTTTAGTCCCAAACGACAATATAGATCATGTCCTTAGCTCTATAAGGGATAAAGGAGAGTTACACCGCTCTGGCGCGGGGGCCGTCTTTTCTTTTCCTTGTGAAGAGGCCATGTTTTTAAGTCAATCTGAGGAAGTAACAAAAAAGGTAGAGGGTGGAAGCTCTTCAAACACGAGCGCTTCGTTTAGCGATGACCTTGTTCATATTATTTGTATTGTTCAAATTGAAAAAGCAAGTGCGATTGCCAAAGAAGTTATGCTTGCAGGAGCAGCAGGACCGACTATCTCTTATGGCTTTGGAAGGGGGCTAAGGGACCGTCTTGGTATTGTAAGAGTCTGCATTAGTCCTGAAAAAGAGCTTATGAGTGTTGTTGTGAACCGCTTTGAAGCTGAAAGAATTTTTGAAGTCATGATTCAAATTGGACGCCTTGATATTCCAGGTGAAGGCTTTATTTATACAATACCGATCTCGAAAGGTCTTAATAGTTTAACTAGTTTTACATCTGATAGTATGTATGGAGTTTCCATTCCACAGATAATTAAGGCCATTGACGAAATTAAGGGAAACACGGATTGGAGGAGTCAGGCAGACATTGCAGAGGGCGTTTCCAATTCTAGTAGCGTAACGGACCGGGTATATTTAGAGAACCTGGTTCGACTTACTTGCGTGGCCATTCGCGGAGAGGGAGATATCCTTATCAGGGCCGCTCTTGATGCTGGCGCACCTGGGGCGAGTGTTGCTTATGGTCGTCAAATGGGTGAAGAAAAAACAATGGGTAATACTTCTATAAAACTGAGTAATGAAAGAGAGATTATTCAATTAACCTTAGCGCCTGAAAAAGTTGAAGAAATTTTAAATGCTATTTTGAAAAAGGCGAGTGAAGAGAAGTTTGAAGATGTCTACTTTTACACTCACGTTATTCCTAAGGCCTTTACTTATTTAGGACCTCCAAAGTAGGTATTTAGAGTAGGTATTTAGAATAGCTCTGCAAGAAGACAGCGGGCGCTTCCTCCCCCCAAATCCTCAATCGTATCAAGAGGAGTGTGGACAAATTTATTGACATGATTTGATAAACTTTTTAGCTGAAAATCAGTAAAGCTTTTATAGGCCCTTGTTGAAAGAATTAAAAAAGGCTCATCGAAACTATTTTTTACTTCAATGATATTGGCACAGAATGAGTACATTTGTTCTTTTGAAATAATAATAAGGTCCTTAGATGACTCGAGTTTTTGTTGAACCTTTTTCCTGTCTTTTTGATCTTCTATAGCATCCAGGCAAACAACAGCAAACCTACTCCCTAAGCTCATCATTATATTTGTGTGGTAAACGGGTCGATCAATATTCGTATTAAAGGTAATGAGCTCTTTATACTTGAATTTTTCGGCCCAATACTTTAAAAGGTCTGGGTTTGTTCTTTTAGATATTGCTGCAAATGCCTTACGATTAACCCGATCAAGGACTAAAGACCCTGTACCTTCTAAAAATAGTGGTGCAGGTCTTTTTTCATAAAGTGACAAGTCTACAATTTCAGAATAGCCCGCCAATAGATGTTTAATTATAGATTCTTTTTTTTCTTTTCTCCGGTTTTCAAGAAACATGGGATAGAGGCAAAGGCATTTTGTCCCGTCTTGATTTCTATGAGTTGAAAACCAATCATTGGGAAAAAGAGCATCTGGAGTTTCTTTATCGAGGCATTCATAAATATGGAGTGTAAGCCCTTCTTTAAGCAGTATATCTGAAAGGGCCGTCCATTCGAGAAGTGCTTTTGACTTAGGGCTTTGGATTTTTGAATCTTTTTTTATAAAACCATTATCTTCTATTGATAGTTTATTAGAACTGAAAGTAAGTGACTTAACCATAAAAAAGTGATTTGTGGTTTGTTCGTAAACATTTTTTTGAGTAGGAAACGATTCAGTCGGGTCTGAGAATGATTTTTGATTATTTTTTACTTCTAGCATAGAGGTTTGTCCACCTTTGGGGGTTGCAAGAAAGTTGTTTCTTGCCATTTTTGGTTACTTAGTAAAAAAATACAAGGAAAAAGTTTTTGAGCTAATCCAAGTAATCTGGAGGAGTATCTCCATCTTTTGTCGGAGTGGGCTTCTCAGTTTTCCAAGAACAAGGCTTATCTATAAAACGTTGCCAGATATAGTATAGGTTAATACCAAATTTTTTATTAAGGTCATCAATGGATAAAGAGGAGCCTTTTTCTTTTAAAAATTCATCAGCATTTTCTGGGTAATCTATAGAAATATAAAACTCAGTCGTGAGTTTATCCTTAAAATCAATAACTCGTTCCCAAACTCCTTCTTCTGTTTCTAAGAATCTATTTGTTCTAACTTTGAAAAGTACCTGGGATGCCTTGTCGCCGCTTTCTTTTTTAAATTCCCAATTGAGGTAAACGAGTATTTGTTGACCATTTTTGTTTTTCATAGGTGTCGTCATTTCCATTGGAATATTATTTAAATACTGTGGGTTATTTAAACTGGCCATACCGTTTTCTCCTAAAATTAAAATCCTTTAAAATATCGGATTTTTTACAAAAATAAGGAATTTTTTTAATGTAAAAAAGTGGTTATATGCACTTTTTTACCTGGTTACTTTTACTTTTTTAAAAGATGAAAATGGTAGTAAATATAATAACGTTAAACATGGAGTACGATTTGATTAACTCAAAAGCTCTTAAGATGGCCACTATCGTGGGCACTTTTGTTTGTTCAACAGCCTTTTCAGGCACAATAGATGACATTAAGAAAAAAGGTTACATTCAATGTGGTGTAAGTGGCCAAGTTCCAGGATTTTCTTCACCAGATTCAAAAGGTGTTATGAGAGGACTTGATGCAGACACTTGCCGTGCCGTGGCTGCTGCAGTTCTTGGTGATTCAAAAAAAGTAAAATTCACTCAGCTCAGTGCTCAGCAAAGATTTACTGCACTTCAGTCTGGTGAAGTTGATATACTTTCAAGAAATACGACGCACACTTTAAGCCGAGACACGGCTTTAGGTCTAAACTTTGCTCCTATTACTTTCTATGATGGGCAAGGTTTTATGGTTCGTAAAAAAGATGGCATCAAAAGTGGTAAAGAGTTAGATGGCGCTGCTGTCTGTGTTCAGCAGGGAACAACGACAGAAAGAAATATTTCTGACTATTTCAGAAAAAATGGCATGAAAATGAAGGCCGTTATTTTTGAATCTAGAGATGAAACTTTGAAAGCTTATCTTAGTAAAAGATGTGATGTTTATACAACTGATGCTTCTGGTTTAGCTGCTGAGAGAACAAAGTTAAAAGATCCACAAAACCACGTTATTTTACCAGAAAGAATTTCAAAAGAGCCTCTAGGACCTGCTGTTAGACATGGTGATGACCAATGGTTTGATGCAGTTAAGTTTACTATTTATGCTCTTTTCGCTGCTGAAGAAATGGGAATTACATCTGCTAACATTGATTCTGATGCTATTCAAAAAAGTACTGATCCTAATGTTCAAAAACTTATTGGAAACACAGTTGGAAATGGAAAAAGCTTAGGTCTTACTTTGAAAGAAGGTAAAAAAGACGTTTCAAATGAAAAGTGGTCTTACAATGCGATTAAGCAGGTTGGTAACTATGCTGAAATCTATGAAAGAAATGTTGGACCAAATACTCCTTTGAAATTGGATAGAGGTCTTAATGCTCTTTATACTAATGGTGGATTAATGTACGCTCCCCCTATTAAGTAAAAAAGTTTTAAATTAAAAAGGAAGGGCCTCGTTCAAAAGAGGCCCTTTTCTTTTTAATTATATTCTTAGGTAAGTGATGATAGAAACTATAAAAAGTTGGTTTGAAGATAATAAAAATAGATCACTATTNTATCANTTTATAACAATTCTTCTCTTTATCTATGTNGGACANTTCTTTTTTAGCAATACTGTAACNAATTTAGAAAGACAAAAAATNGCTTCNGGTTGGAATTTTTTAACNAAAGAAGCNGGNTTTCCTATTGGTGAAAGTGTTATNNATTACACNCCNGCNGATAATTATGGAAAGGCCCTCTGGTCAGGNTTTCTTAATACTGTAAAGGTNGCAATCATTGGAAACNTCNTNGCAGTTACTTTAGGGACTCTTATTGGAATAGCAAGGCTTTCTCGNAATTGGNTGGTNTCCAGAATTTCNCTTTGTTATATNGAAACCCTTAGAAATATTCCTCTCCTCTTACAACTTTTTTTCTGGTACACATTTATTACNGACATNTTACCNATTGTCAGGAATGCTTTTAAACCNTTGCCAAATGTTTTNCTTTCCAACCGTGGACTGGTGATACCATTACCTAAACCNGANCCTGCNTTTGAACTAGTCGGTTGGGGGNTCTTATTANCTTTTATTCTTATTTTGGTTTTCTGGAAGATCGCCAGAAAATATCAGGATAAAACGGGTAGGTCATTACCCTTTCTTAAAATNGGCCTGGGTATTTTTATTGTTATTCCAGTTTTGGCGTGGATTATAGGTGGATCTCCTACTGCATTGGATATACCTAAGCAGGGACGTTTTAATTTTAGTGGAGGCTATACGGTCTCGCCCGAATTCATGAGTCTTGTTTTAGGCCTTGTCCTTTATACGGCTGCTTTTATTGCTGAAGTTGTAAGGGCCGGAATAATGTCGGTTAAGAAAGGGCAAACAGAAGCAGCAGAAAGTTTAGGTTTAAAACCCCATCAAGTCTTAAGACTTGTTATTTTACCCCAGGCTTTAAGAGTTATTGTTCCACCTCTAACAAGTCAACTTTTAAATTTAACAAAAAACAGCTCCTTGGCTGTTGCAATAGGTTATCCAGACTTCGTGTCGGTATCCAATACAACTTTAAATCAAACAGGCCAGGCGGTTGAGTGTATCTTTTTAATAATAGTCCTTTACCTCAGTACGAGTTTGCTGACCTCTGTTTTTATGAATTGGTATAATAAAAATATTGCCTTGGTTGAGAGGTAATGAATGGAAGAAATTAAAGAAGAAAGAAGTAAAATAAAAATTATATTAAAGTGGCTTAAAGATAACCTCTTTTATAACCCATTATCTTCTGTTGTAACAATTCTTATCATTTATGCGGTTATCAATATTCTTATCCCTAGCTATAATTGGCTTTTTGTTGATAGTCTTCTTAATGGTGATGCCGAAGCTTGTAGGAAAGTAGAAGGGGCTTGCCTTGCCTTTTTAAAAGAAAAAATGAGATACATTTTACTAGGAATGTATCCCCAGGATGAGCACTGGAGACCCATTTTAAGTATATTTATTTATTTAATACTCCTTGTTTTTAGTCGTGACAGAAGCCGCTGGGGAAAGAAATTATTAGGGGTATGGTTCTTTTTTGGAGTTTTCTCCTTTTTTCTTATGAGGGGAGGAATATTTGGACTTGAATACGTTGAAACCGATAAATGGTCAGGCCTTCCCTTAACTCTTATGCTTGCAACTGTCGCCATATCTGTCAGCTATCCAGTCGGAATCCTTCTTGCTTTAGGTAGACGGTCGAAAATGGGTGTCGTTAGACTTCTCTCAGTTGGATATATCGAACTAATAAGAGGGGTGCCTCTTATCAGTATACTTTTCATGTCTTCAGTAATGTTTCCCTTGTTTCTGCCAAAAGGAATTGTGATTAATAAACTTTTAAGGGCCCAAGTTGCTATTATAATGTTTATTTCCGCTTATATGGCCGAAGTCATAAGGGGAGGACTTCAAGCAATACCAAATGGTCAATATGAAGCATCAGATTCATTGGGCCTTAACTATTTCCAAAAAATGAGGCTTGTCATTCTTCCTCAAGCTTTAAAAATTGTGATTCCTCCAACAGTCAATACTTCTATCTCAATGTTTAAAGATACGTCGCTTGTTATGATTATTGCTCTTCAAGATATGATGTATACAGCAAAAGGTGCCATGAGTGACCCTCATTGGTTAGGCTTCAGTGTTGAGGCCTATATATTTATGGCCGTTTTATATTTTTGCTTCTGCTTTTCTCTAGGAAAGTACAGCCGACGGTTAGAAAGAGAGTTAGACACAGGTTTAGCTTAAATTTAGGTAAGTTATAAAAAGGAAATGACAAGATGACGAAGCCTCTAGTTATATCAGTCAAAAACCTTGATAAATGGTTTGGAAAATTTCATGTTCTTCAAGGTATAAACTTAGGGGTTACTCAAGGTGAAAAAATCGTTATTTGTGGCCCTTCTGGTTCGGGGAAGTCAACTCTTGTGAGGTGTTTAAATAGACTAGAAGTTCATCAAAAAGGAGAAATTGTCGTTAACGGTATAGAGCTAACTGATAACGTAAAAAATGTTGATAGTGTTAGAGCAGATATTGGAATGGTTTTTCAGCATTTCAATCTTTTTCCCCACTTAACAATTTTAGAAAACCTTACACTTGCTCCTATCTGGGTAAGAAAGATGAAAAGAAAGGAAGCTGAGGAAATCGCCTTTCATTATCTTGAGAGAGTTCAAATCCAAGAACAGGCAATGAAGTTTCCAGGCCAACTTTCAGGTGGGCAACAACAAAGAGTCGCCATAGCGAGAAGTCTATGCATGAAACCAAAAATTATGCTTTTTGATGAGCCGACTTCTGCCTTAGATCCTGAGATGGTTAAAGAAGTTCTTGAGGTTATGGTGGATCTGGCAAAAGAAGGGATGACGATGATTGTGGTGACTCATGAAATGGGTTTTGCCAAAGAAGTCGCTGACCGAGTTATTTTTATGGATGATGGAAAAATTATTGAAGAAAATGAGCCAGGACCATTTTTCAGTGACCCTCAACACGACAGAACAAAATTATTTTTGAGCCAAATTTTAATCTGATTTTTAGCTATAAAAAATATGAGTTATGAAAAGATTAAAAGAAGTGATCTAAAATCTCTTGTTTAGCTTTTGTCTAGGTATTTTATTTACATTAGTTATGGCAAAAAAAAATCTCCCTGTATGTTGGTCTCTTTATTTTATGAGGAGTATTTTTAAAAATGAAGAGTTATATACTTCTTTTTGGGTTAACATTTTTTATTTTTTTTGAGAGTTCTTACGCTGGTTTTTTTCCCCTTAAAAAGACCATGCCTTCTGAAAAAAACCGTGAACCTACGATAATTTATGCGCCTAAAAAGGTGTTAAAAAATGAAAAACTGGCCCTTATAGTTTCCTTACATGGCTATTCAAGTAATCCAAGACAACAAAGGTTTGTTCTTCCTCTTAACTACCTTTCTAGTAAAAAGAAAACAATTGTCGCTGTCCCTTCAGGGATAAAGGATAAAAAAGGAAAAAGGTTTTGGAGTGGGCTTAATTGTTGTGATGGCCATGCAGATCAAGTCCCCAATGACGTCTCTTTTTTAAGATCAGTTATCATCAATTTAAAAAAAGAGTACCCGATTGACGAAGATAAAGTCTTTATAGCAGGATTTTCTAATGGTGGTTTTATGGCCTATAGAATGGCCTGTGAGTCTTCAGACCTTATTAGTGGTGTCTTGAGTTTTGCAGGGGCGGGGCCAATGGAGTCTCAAAACTGTGAACCAAAGAAACCCCTTAAAGTTCTTCATATTCATGGAACAAACGACAAGACGATTCTTTTTGAAGGTAGTGGACCAGCGGCTGGGGGACCATTTGAAGGCACTCGCTGGCACCCAAGCGCTCCTAAGACGGTTAAATTTTGGGAAGACAAGAACTTATGCACGGGTAATGATTATCAAAAATATTCTTTCCGCGCGACATTAGGAAGAAATGTTAATGTTAAGAAGAAAAAGGGGTGCATGGAAGATGCTAAAGTAGAGTTTTGGACTATAGAAGGAGCATCACACTACTACTATCTTGGCCTAAGGGAAGTTAAAAAGGTTTTTGATTTTTTTGAAATACAATAATCGTTATTTTTTATTTGGGCCAACAAACATGTTGGCCCGAGAGATAATCAGTTTGCCAAGCCTAACTGACTCATCATAGTCATCATATCAAAGTAGTTATCGCATTTCTTAACTTTTCCATTTTCAATTTCACCAATATAGCATCCTCTGATTTGTATTTCTTTTCCTGTTGGAGGGATATTTCCATTAGGTGTTTGAAGTGGTCCTGTATGTTTTCCAATCCATGTCACCTGCAATGTTGCATACTTTCCATCTGTTGTCGCATGATTAATAACACCCTTAACATTAGGAAATGCCGCTTTCCAAGCCTTCATTGCTTCTACAATTTTTTCACTACCTTCAATCTTGTTATGTGTAGCAACTTCATCATAAATACAGTTGTCAGCAGTTAAGCTTAACCACTTGTCCCAGTTTTTTTCGTTAAAGGCTTCGATTTGATCTTTTGTGACATTAATCGCGTCATTGTTTGACATAATTGAACTCCTTAAAAAAATAAATAAAAGTGGATACAATTTTTAATTAAAAAGTCAGCTTTGTCTACACAAACAAAATTTAAACTAAGGGAAGAATATTGGATAAACTATGAAATATTTAGTTCAATTAAGAATGGCCTTTGTCTGTGAGGCTATTTCTTTTTCTTCATCAGTGGGGACGACAAGAATTTTAGTTAATTTTTGTTCTTTGTCGTCTGCTTGAATTTCTTGTATTGTGCCTCTTTTTACATGCTTATTTTTTTCTTGATCTAGGTGAATACCTAAATGATTAAGGTCTTTTAAAATCATCTCTCTAACAAGAGTTGAGTTTTCTCCTATGCCCGCTGTAAAAATGAGAGTGTCCAAGTTTGGTAAAAGGGTAAGGTAGGCGCCCAGGTATTTTTTTATTCTGTAACTATAAATCTTAAGGGCGAGTGTGGCCTTTTCATCACCAATTTTTGAAAGCTCACTAATATCTCTTATATCATTTTTTCCACAAATCCCTTTTAGGCCACTTTTTTTATTTAAAAGTTTATCAATTGTGGTTAGGTCCATTTTTAATTCTCTTTCTAAAAAAAAGGGAATAGCTGGGTCTATATCACCGGACCTTGTTCCCATAACGAGACCTTCAAGTGGAGTCATTCCCATGCTTGTATCAATGCTTTTACCATCTTTTATAGCTGCCATTGATCCGCCATTACCTAAATGAAAGGTAATCGCATTTAATTTTTCAAAGGGTATTTTTAAATATTTAGAAGCTTCTTTCGCCACATAGTGGTGGCTTGTTCCATGAAAACCGTACCGTCTTAAACCATGTTTTTCATAAAGTTCTTCTGGTAAGGCGTATCTAAAAGCATACTTTGGCATCGTTTGATGAAAAGAAGTGTCAAAGACAGCAACTTGAGGAACTTCAGAAAAGAGGGACATGGAAACTTTAAGGCCTTCAAGGTTTGGAGGGTTGTGAAGAGGTGCTAGCGGTATCATATTTTCTATTCCCTTTAAAACCTCTTCATTCACTTTACAAGGTGTTTTGAAACTTTCTCCCCCGTGGACAACTCTATGACCGACGCCTTGAAGTTCGGAAACGCTTTTTAAAACTCCTAATTTTTTATCGAGAAGAAGTGAGATAATTTTCTCCAAAGCTTCTTTATGATTTTTAAAGGGGGCTTCCTCCTCATAGGCTTCTTTGTTTTGAGCTTCATAAATAAGGTGCGCCCTTTCTTCTCCAATTTTTTCGACGAGACCTGATGCCAAGACTAAATTACTGTCCAAATCAAAGAGCTTATATTTAAGAGAAGAACTTCCTGCATTTAGGACAAGAATTTTCATTGTTGTGATTCCTGCGCCTGGATGGCGGTCATGATGACAGTATTAACAATATCGGGAACTGTACAACCTCTACTTAAGTCATTAACGGGTTTATTGAGACCTTGAAGAAGAGGACCTATGGCCACAGCTCCCGTTTCTCTTTGGACAGCTTTGTAGGTATTATTTCCTGTATTTAAGTCAGGAAAAATAAGAACACTTGCCTGTCCAGCTACTTTTGAACCAGGAATCTTCTTTTGTCCGACTTCAGGGTCAACAGCAGCATCGTATTGAATAGGACCTTCTATTTTTAAGTCTGGTTTTTTTTCTTTCACAATTTCTGTCGCCTTTTTTACTTTTTCAACATCCTCCCCCTTTCCAGAAGATCCTGAGGAATAAGAAAGCATGGCAACTTTAGGCTCAATTCCAAAAGACTCGGCTGTTTCGGCTGAAGCTATAGCAATTTCAGCTAGCAACTTACTATCTGGGTTTGGGTTTATGGCACAGTCACCATAAACCAGTACCCGATCTGAAAGACACATAAAAAAGACAGATGAAACGGCTTCCACCTCAGGTCTGGTTTTAATAAACTGAAGGGCCGGTCTAATTGTATGTTGAGTCGTATGGATTGCTCCCGAAACCATCCCGTCTGCGTCGTCAAGGTGAACCATCATAGTCCCAAAATAAGAGACATCACTAATAAGGTCCTTTGCCCCGTCCATAGTGAGTCCCTTATGTTTCCTAAGGTTGTAAAGAACAGTCGTGTATTTTTCAAAATTATCTGAAAGAGCGGGGTCGACGATGTTCGCTTTCGATAGGTTTAATCCTAATTTGGAGGCCTCCGACTTTATTTGTTCCACGTCTCCTAGAAGTGTTATTTCAACAATATTTCTTTCAAGAAGGTGATGAGTGGCCTTTAAAACTCTTGAGTCAGCTCCTTCCGGAAGTACGATATGAGACCTTCTTTTCTTTGCTTTTTTTGTACATATATACTCAAACATTTTTGGAGAAAGAGCATCAGACTTAATCTGAATAATTTGTTTGGATAAAAGTTCTGTATCCACATACTCTTCAAACTTTTTTAAAGCAAAATAAATCTTATCAGGCTCTTCAGCTATAAATTGAGAGTGGAGGTCGTTCAAAAGTGAAGCCGTTTCAAAAGTGTTATATTTTGTGGATAAGATCGGTAAGGAGTAGGGGAGCCCATCTAGAAGTGAAAGGATCGTTTTTGAGGGTTTTGTACCGGATGAGAGAATAATACCTGCAATGGCCGGAAAATTCTTAGACCTATGGGCCATAAGGACACCCATAATAATATCGTCTCTGTCTCCTGGAGTAATGACAAGGCAATGTTCTGTAAGTCGTTCCAAATAATTACTTAAGTGCATGGCCGCAATGGAGTAGCGGTAAGCTTGATGGGATAATTTCTCTTCCCCGTAAAGAATTTCTGCTTTTAGGTATTGGGTTACTTCTCTCATTGTCGGGGATATAAGGAGTGGGTCTTCTGGGATAAGAGCATTGATAACAAAACTATCCCTAAACTTTTTTCGAATTGTTTTTTTTAAAAAATCTTTATTTTCTTCTGGAACTCTATTGATGATACTCCCGAGGACATTGACTCCTTGTGATTTAAAACCTTGAAAGGAGTTTTTTATAAGAGAAGTAATTGAGCGTTCGTATTTGTCCTTTGCATTTCCAACGATAAGGACGGGAGTTGACAGGTTTTGTGCTATTTCTATATTGAGTTCTGCTTCAAAAGAAGTATTCGAACTTTTGAAGTTTGTTCCTTCACAAAGTATAAAATCGCACTCTTCCTCTAAGTTTTTGTATTTTTCTAGGATAAGTTCAAAGACTTTTCCTTTAAGCCCCTGAGAAATAAATTCATTAACCTGGTCCCAATAAAGACCAAATGTTTTTTCGTAGGGAATTGATAATTTAAAGTATTCAAGAACTAGCTTGATATGGGAGTCTTTTTGTTGACCTTCTTTTCTTTCTATAATGGGCTTAAAAAAACCGACTTTTTGGACCCTTTTTAATAGAAGGTCGGTGAGGGCAAGACTAACGAGGGATTTTCCGGACCTGGGTTCGTTAGATGAAACATAAAGAGAGTTTGCCATTGGCTTTTTCACCTTCGAATACACTGTTTGTACTATGGTGCAATGGTTTAATTTTACTCGAAGTAATCTTTCTTTAGTACCTAGTGGCTTTTGCGGTAAATTTTCTCTATTAAGAGAGAGACTTCTTTAAAGAAATCGAGCTCTTTTTGCCCGAGGCCATTTAACTTATCACTGTCTATATCTAAAACCATAAAAACTTTTTTATCCTTATCCCGTAATGGAATGACTATTTCTGATTTTGAGTTTGGATTACAGGCTATATGTCCTTCAAATGAGTGAACATCGGGGACAAGAAAAGGTATTTCTTTTTCCCAGCTTTGGCCGCAAACTCCTTTTCCTTTAGGAATGAGGGTGCATGCGGGTGGTCCTTGAAAAGGGCCTAAGACTAGATAATTTTCTTTAACAATGTACGTCCCAACCCAAAAGAGAGATAGTCCTTCCTTGATAAGGGCAAGTATGTTTCCTAAGTTTGGATAAAATCCTACTTTTTGATCCACGATAGAATCAATTTGCTTTAAAAGGAGGCCATAATTACTTTCTTTCATATTGCATTACTCCTTAAAATTTTTTTATTACTTCTATTATTCTGCGTTAGCATTAAATCTTTATTAAATTTGTGAATATTTAAAATCGGGTTAATAGTTTTGTAAATTTATTATTAAGGAGAAACTTTCAGGGTAGATTTTTTTTTAAAGACGAGAGACAATTTTCCTAGGCAGCCTTTGCACAAAGATCTCCTGGTTATTAAGTCCATAGGGGGTTGACCTGTACTTGGTCCTATTGTGGATGTCCAACCGTTAAAAGGAATCCCGAGGTTCAAAAAACTGGTACTCCCTATGGTCTTAACCAAAATCAAACTCCGCTTAAATGTACTGTTGAATGGCCCAAACTTTAAAATAAACCTCTAACTTTTGTTAATTAAATGAATGAAAGGTATCTAAAAAAGACCTTTGATCATCGCATTTATTTTTATTAAAAAGAAATGACGTTTTAAGTTATTTTTTTAAGAGAGGTTGTAATGAAAGGTCATCCAGAAATTATAGATTGTTTAAATCAATTACTTTGTAATGAAATTACTGCGGGGAATCAATTTATCATGCACGCAAGAATGCTTGATAACTGGGGAGTTAAGAAGCTTGGAAAGCTTGAGTATGATGCCTCAATGGACGAAATGAATCATGCCGATGAGGTTATGAAAAGAATTCTTTTTTTAGAAGGTGTTCCGAACGTCCAAAAGATAGGCCGAATCCAAGTAGGTCTTTCTGTAAAAGAAGTGCTCGAAGCTGATCTTAAGTGTGAGCACATCAATTTTAATGATCTTAAAAAGTTTGCTGCTAAAGCTGAAGAGCATCAAGACTATGTTTCAAGAGATCTTTTTGTAAGTATTCTTAAGAGTGAAGAAGAACATATTGATTGGTTAGAAAATCAACTTAATCTAATCGACCAAATAGGAATGCAAAACTATATCCAGAGCAATATGGAGTAAGAAGTTAAGGTCTTTTAAACATTTGTTTGATATATGAAACAAAAGTTTTTCTAACTTTAAAAAAGCCTTTGACAAAAAAGTAGAGTCATGGGACATTTTGCCGGTCTGCGGGAGGTTTGTGTTGCGCTGCGTAGTGCGCTCCTCCCTTTTACCTTCAATCAAAGGATATTGAAATGAGACCATCTTTTTCTCTCTTATTGCCAATTCTTGTCTTAATCTCCTCATGCGCTATGTTTTCGAATGATGAAAGGGATTTAAACAAAAATATTAGCCTCTATAAGGCAAAAGCAAATGAGCTTGTCTTAAATATTAAAGGTAAAAAGTCATTTGGCCAAATCAGAACTATGAGTAACGAGCTTCTTAGATTAGGTGGGCTTGTCATTTCTGGTTATAAGGAAAAAGATAAAAGCTGTAAGCTTTACCTAGAGAAAGTTTTAGAAGCTCAGGCAAAAATGTTAACTCTTAAGCATGAAGAAATTGAAGGGCAATACCATGAAGGGACTGCTTTGCCAGAAACAGATAAAGACCTTTGTATAACTGCTAAAGAGCTTGTCGTTCATCCTGCGACCGTTGTTATCTTGTCTCGTTTGGAAGACAACACTTCAAATAGAGAGTCTATGGAAGAAGAGCTTAAAGAAGTTATTAACCACGTTGAAGAGCTAAAATAAAAAATAAAATTGAGGCTTTTTCTTCCAAGTAAGTTTCTTAACTTTTAAGAAGTAGAGAGAAAAACTCTTAGGGACTCTGTAATGTTGAAGTTGCTTTCCCCGGTCAACTTTTTTAGAATTACCTTTCTAACGTTGACTTTATATTCATTAACGGCTCAAGCTGCTAAAAGCCAAAAGGAAGAAGTAAACCTTTACTCTTATAGGCAGGAATTTTTGCTAAGGCCCCTCCTGAAAGCTTTTGAAAGTGCGAATAATGTTAAGGTTAATGTTGTAACGATGAAGAAAGGTCTTCTTCAAAGGTTAAAAGCCGAAGGGAAACATTCCCCAGCAGATATTGTCTTAACGGCAGATATTGGTAATTTAGAGTTGCTTTCAAAAGAGGGACTTCTTCAGAAATTTACTTCTAAGAAAGTAGAGGAAAATATACCGAAGGCTTTCAGAGATCCTAAGGGTTTCTGGATTGGCCTTTCCGCTAGAGCAAGGATTATTTACTATTCTAAAAAGAGAGTTAACCCTAAAGAGCTCCTTTCTTATGAAGACTTGATGTCAAATAAGTTCAAAGGAAAAATATGCTCACGTTCGGGGCTCCACCCTTACAATATAAGCCTTTTGAGTTCTTTAATTTATCATCGGGGAGAGGCGTTTGCTCTAAGTTGGGCAAAAAAAGTGAGAGAAAACCTGGCCAGGAAACCACAAGGAAATGATAGAAGTCAGGTGAAGGCCATTAGTGAGGGTCTTTGTGATATTTCTCTAGGAAACACCTATTATATGGGAAAAATGCTAGAGAACCCTGAGCAAAGGGAATGGGCCAGCAGGACAGGCATTATTTTTCCAAATCAGAAAACAACAGGCTCTCATATAAATATCACAGGTGTTGGTATTACAAAAAGTAGTCGCAATATTAAAGCAGCTAAAAAACTTGTAGAGTTTCTTACAGGAGGCTTGGCCCAACATTTGTATGCTCAGGTTAATCATGAGTACCCTCTTAAAGAAGAGGTTCCCTTTTCAGGCATTGTAAAGTCCTTTGGTGCAGACCAGTCGGGAATCAATAATGGACAATTTAAAAGAGACCTTAAAGCATTAGTTAAGCTATCTGATCTTAGGACTAAGTCCATTAAGCTTCTCAATAAAGCTGGTTTTGAGTAAGGGAGATCACGGTCAATGAAAAAGGTCCTAAGGTTAAAAAGGGTCTGGGTCCTTTTCATTTTGTCTGCCCTTTTTTCCCTTCCTTTCTTTTCTACCCTCTTGTTATCCTTTTCACCTGAAGAGCCTATATTCCGCCATCTATGGGAAACAGTTTTACCTGGATATATTAAAAATACCCTTCTCTTAATGATAGGGGTTGGCATGGGTTCATTTGTTTTAGGTCTTGTCACTGCCGCCCTAGTTTCCTTTTTTAAGTTTCCAGGGCGTCAACTTTTTCAAAAGTTTTTAATCCTTCCTCTTGCAATACCAGGTTTTGTGATAGGCACAGTCTATCTTCAATTTTTTGAATATAGTGGGCCTTTTCAATCTTTAATTCGAAAATGGTTTGGCTTTAAAACAGCTAATGAATACTGGTTTCCAGAAATTGGAAGCCTGGGTGGTGTTATAGTTGTTTTAAGTTTTATCCTTTTTCCTTATATTTTTATGACGGCCAGGTCTGCTTTTATGGACCAATCTCAAAGGTTTTTTGAGGTGTCGAGGTCTTTGGGTAAAGGCCCGTTTAAAAGTTTTATCTCAGTCATTCTTCCTTTAAGCCGTCCTTCTTTAACTTTAGGTCTAAGCCTTGTTTTAATGGAAGCCGCATCAGATTTTGGTACCGTCCACTTTTTTGGTGTGCCGACTTTAACATCAGGGATTTATAGTGTTTGGCTTCAAATGAATAATTTAGGAGGAGCAGCTCAATTAGCTTCAATGCTTTTAAGCTTTATGATTCTTTTTATAACGCTAGAGAAGTGGTCCCGAAGTCAAAAAAGTTACTATTCCCTCAAGGGCAATCACAGGCATATGCAATTAAAAGAGCTTAAAGGTCTGAAAGGCGTGGCCGCTTTTTCCCTGTGTTTTATTCCACTATTTTTGGGTTTTATTTTTCCTTTTTCCCTTCTCCTTTTTTGGAGTTTCTCCCATATTGATCAAATTGAGCTTTCCCGTTTCTTAAACGATTTAGAACACACCATCTTTTTGGCCCTGGGTGCTGGTGGGCTATGCCTCATTTTTTCACTTATTTTCAACTATATCCAAAGAAGCTTGGGAAAAACGAGGTATGTAGAGGGGGCGGTATCCCTGGCAACTTTAGGTTATGCGATACCGGGCCCGGTTCTGGCTTTGGGAGTTCTTATACCACTAGCGAAATTTGATAACTTTATTGACTCTGTTGCACTCTCTGTTTTTGGAAGTGGGACAGGACTCATCTTTAGTGGAAGTGTCATGGCCATTCTTTTGGCCTATTTAATCCGCTTTTTTGTTTTGTCCTATGGGTCTGTTCAAACAGGCTTTTTAAGAATTACTCCAAAAATGGATGAGGCCGCTACCCAACTTGGAGCTGGTTTCTTTGACCGTATTTCTAAAATTCATGGCCCTCTCTTAAAAAGATCCTTCGCCACATCATTAATTTTAGTTTTTGTTGATTCAATGAAAGAGTTGCCGGCCACTTTAATGTTGAGGCCTTTTAATTTTAATACCCTGGCAACGAGATTATACGAGTTAAGTAGTGATGAAAGATTAATGGAGTCAGCTCCCTGGGGAGTTGCGATTGTTTTATCAGGCCTTTTGCCATTAATTATTTTGGGCCATCCTTTCGGGGGAAAAAGAAAAAACTTGAAAGAAGAGGAGAAAGAAAGTTGAGCCATGTTTTATCATGTAAAAATCTTTTAAAAGTATTTGGAAAGCAAGAAGCTGTTTCTGATTTGACTTTTTCCCTTAAAAAAGAGGAAATCCTCGCTATCTTAGGGCCTTCGGGTTGTGGGAAGTCCACTTTGCTTCGAATGATTTCTGGTTTTGAAAAGCCAGATAAAGGTGAAATTCTTGTTGAAAATAATTTCGTCTTTCAGGAGGGTCTTAATATCCCTCCTGAAAAGAGAAATATTATGATGGTCTTCCAGGACCTGGCCCTTTTTCCTCATATGAATGTTTTTGATAATATTGCTTTTGGCCTTTTATCTAAAAAAGGGAAGAAAAACGGAAATGGAGAAAGTAAAAAGATTATAAAAGATAGAGTCTCTTCCCTTCTTTCTCTTGTAGGTCTTCCTGGGTTTGAAAAAAAATTACCTCATACTCTTTCTGGTGGAGAGCAACAAAGAGTTGCTTTGGCCAGGGCCTTGGCCCCCAAACCAGATGTTCTTTTACTAGATGAGCCCTTTAGTGGTCTCGATGCTCATCTTAGAGTCCGCTTGCGTGAAGATATGAAGAAGATCCTTAAGGCCAATAAAACAAGTGTTATTCTTGTTACCCATGATCAGGAAGAAGCTTTTTCTTTTGCCGATAGGCTTTTGATTATGAATAAGGGAGAGCTTGTCCAGTCAGGTGTTGGAAGAGAGCTCTATACAGGCCCAAAGAATTCCTTCGTCGCCTCATTTTTAGGTGAAGCAAACTTTTTAACGAGAAAAGAAGCTTTTTACTTTAAAGGTCTTGATAGCGAGCTTGTTTTGGAGGAGGAAGAAAAAGAAGAGTATATTCTAAGACCACACGATATTATTTTAAAGAAAGTTGGAAAAGGTCCAGATGGAAGTTCATTGAAAGGAGTCATTAAAGAGGCCCAATATTTAGGTGAAATGATGTCCTATAAATTACTTGTGAAGTCAGATCATCAAAGTGAAAGGACTCTTGTCGTAAAAAACTTTTTTAAAGACTTTTTTGAAAGTGAGGAAGAGGTTAGTGTCCAAATTCAAAAGATCAGTGGAGTTGGCCCCTAACCTTTTTGGATTAATGATTAGAGTGTTTTTAGATACTCCAAAAGGTCTTCTCTTTTCCTCTTTTCAGTTTTGAAGTCAATTCCTCCAAAAAAGGTTTTTTTATCTTCGTGACCTCTATTTGAAAAACTTTTTAGACTAGTATTATAAGTGGCCCGACCACCTTGCCTCCATTCAAACCCAACGAGCTTTTTGTCGTAGTTTATATTACCCCTTCTAAATTTTTGTGGTCTCTCGCTTGGGACAAGCATATGATAAAGAGTGGGGACAGATCCATTATGAAGAAAGGGGGCCCTGGCCCAAATACCATCAAGTGGCATAGCGATATAACCAGGGTTTTTTGTCCTATCTTTTATAATTTCATCCTGGGGCAGGTCACAGTTATGTTTGTTTCCAACCTTGCAGGCAATTTTAAGGTTTTTGGCAACAATACTTAAGGCCTGCGGGGTTAAGCTAAGGGCCCTGTAAGGATCTGTCTTAATTTTTTTAAGAGGAACAAACCTTGTGATTCCATGACACTTTTGACAGGTTTTTTTGTAAATGGCCTCACCTCTTTTTGCCTTCTCTGAGTTTATTAAAAAGGGGTAAGGTGCAGAGGGGAGCTTTGAAAGAAACTTAACGTTATAGTGAGCATTTTCGTAATTAACAAGTTTTGGGTCACCAACCAGGCCAACCTCTGCCCCTAAATTTCTAAAAAGGGGCTTTTTAAGAATGCCATCCCATTGGGCAAGTATCCTGTCGTCTTGTAGCCAAGCACTCGTATTATCAACCATGGCAGGCCCNGGGCCGAAGTGACTTTTGACAAAGGCCTTATCTTTTAACTTATTTTCAGGNATGGCCAAGGCNACCATCGTGGAGAAGGCTTCAAGAGAGCCAGGCATACCCCCATTAAGATAGTGGGCCATAGACCCGTAATGGGGNGCCAGGATATTGTCGAGTCTGCTTTTTCTAAAAACGAGGCCCTCTTTAACCAACTTTAAAATAAGATCAGTTTCTTTCATAAAAGCGGCCCTATCGAGAAGCTCCTGGGCCTTGTAGCGCTTTTCTTTATAAAGTGTTCCTATCTTTATTTTTTTAACGGCTTTTCTAAAGTTGGCCGCATTATACCTTTTATCTGCAATGACTTTAAAAAACTTTCGTTGCCAGATATTAGGATCAAACGTTGTGTTTGGTGCTCCAATAAGGACTTGAGGCTTTCCTTTCCTGCCAATAACTCTCCCTGAATGGCATGAAGCACATGTCAGGTTAACAACCATGATTCTAAGCTTATTTAAAACAGGAACTTTGAAAATGGGCTCAAAAACTTTTCCCCAGGTTACTCCATGGGGGTAATTTAGTTTTTCACTTTCAGGCCTCTTCCAGAGTCCAACTTCATCAACCCAGCCTTTTCCCCAGATATCTGGAAAGACTAAAGGAAAGGCCTTAAACATAATGGTGGGAACACCGGCATTCCCTACTGAAAAACTTTGAAACCACTCGTAGCTTTTTTTATTTTTTCGAACGTATTGATCTATATTCTTTTGTCTTTTTAACCTTTCTTGCTCCCACCACTCAAAAGGAGTTTGAAGTGTTTTGATTTCCTGAAAGCCAGACTTTTTAGAATAGGCGAAGCTTGAAAATAAGATCGCTAAAATAAGAAAGGTCGAAGAGAGTTTTGAGTGATGAATGCCTTTCATTAACTCACCTTGGTTTTAGGGTAGTTGATTAAAAAAGGCACAATTTTTAAAAAAAAAAATGCGCCCAGCGTCTATTTTAACCCCAAGGCAAATGAACTTCAATTAATTTGGCAAGGTCCTCTTTCTGGTTCGAGTTGATGGATAAGGATTTGTTGTTCACCGTTTAAAATGTCACCTGAAAGAATTCGTTCTTCTTTTTTATCGCCAAAAAAGAGGGTGAATGTTTTTCCCTCTATTAGATAGATTCCAAAATGTTCTGAGTAGAGTGTATCAGAGACCTTAACAAGTTCTTTCCATTGGCGCCACTTGACCATATGATTCGGATAAAATGTGAATTGATTATCTTCATAACTCAACCCAGGAATAACTCTTATGGTTGGGCAAACTGCTTCCGCCAGAACAGAGGGCCCAATATTATGGGCCGTTGAGTGGCAAAACAAGCTCTTTGTTCTAAAAGTTAAAAGAATTCCTTTTCCCCACTCTTCTTGAAGGGATTGTTCTTCAAAGCCCAGGTTTGGGACCTTTAGAGTGATTTTTTTATCGGTTATTTTATAGTGACCATTTTCTTTTATAGTGTTCTCTTCATTATAGGCTTCAAGCTTATCATTTTCGAAAAGAAGCATGCGGTAACCGTTGTCTCCATCTGTACAAAAGAACCTTTGCTTAAAGCCATCGCTGGCGGCCTCAGACTGGGGTAGATTTCCTAAAATCAAAAGGAAAAAGAAAAGAAGGGATACGGATTTTATTTTGAGTCTAATTTTCATTTTTAAAAGAACCTTTTTTGAAGTTTGGCCCTTAATTAAAAATGTCTTTTATTTTCTTGTCAATAATCTTGAGAGCATTGCTGGCAGATTACTTTTACATCGTCATAGGTCTTGGTGGATAGACCCCTTCCGGAGTACTTTCTATCCATTCTTTCAAAGTGTTTGTTAATTTTTCTTTGTCACGAGGCAAGACACCACCTAGTGGGAATTGGTTGGACACATGATTTGCTCTAAAGATAACTTTAGGTGAATCCTTATGTTTTTCCAGTTCAAGATTTTCAAGGATTCCTTTCATCTCCAAAAAAAGTTCTTTAGCAGTTAGGGGTGAGATGAGTCCTCTCTCTTCCATCTTGTGATAAGGAGTTCCAGGTACTGAGAAAGTTGTAAGAAACGAAAGGTAATGAGGAGGCTCTTCGCTAAGAACTTTTGCTGTTTCCTCTATATGTTCTTTAGAAAGTTGTTTTCCGCCAACACCTAACATAACGATAGTTGAAAGCTTAAAGCCAGATTGTTTTATTCTCCTGGTTCCTTCTATCATATCCTGGGCCGTATTTCCCTTAACTATTTTGTGAAGGACTTTGTCGCTCCCTGATTCCATTCCAAGGTAGGCCATGTTTAGTTTAAGCTTGGAGAGTTCTTCAAGTTCTTCTTTGGTTTTAGAAAGCATATTCTCAGCCGTAGCATAGATTCCTACCCTGTCTAATTGGGGAAAGAGTCTATTGATTTCTTGAAGGACTTCTTTAAGAAGATTTGTAGGGGCCCCAAGAGCATCACCATCACAAAGAAAAATTCGCCGAGGCATTTGGCCGTGTTTTTCATAAAAATGATGGGCCGCCTGAAGGTCTTTAAAAATATCTTTCTTATCCCTCACTTGATAACTTTTAGAACGGTACATATCACAGTAGGTGCATTTGTTATTAGAGCAACCTATTGTTACTTGAATAAGTAAACTGTTTGCCTCAGAAGGCGGTCTAAACACAGGTGGAACAAGTTTAACGGGAGGGGAAAAAAACATCTAAGGAGTCCTTTTGGCCATATTTTATAACGTTTACCCATGGCCTTAGAGTACCAGAAAAAAAGTAATGATCCAATCGGCTGCTCTGAAACTATTTCTTTTGGACGTTTTTAGTATTGAATGGGGATGTATTTTAAAGGAGCAAATTCAACTTACTCATTACTCAAGGGTGAAATTATCTTATTCAATAAATTTTATTTATTGAATTTAAGGTTTTTAAATACTATTGGGCTATCATGGGGCCATAATAAAATTAATAAAGCTGCATACATGGTTAGGGAGAATGAAGCTAGTCCATGAATAATAAAAATGGAAAAGTGAAAAGCAACACCTAAGAAAAAAAGATACTTTCTATTTTTTTCACTTAAAAGTGGACCAATGCAAAGAGCTAATTCAAATACCAAGACACTCCATGTAATAAAAACAGTAATAAGAGAGTAATGAAGCAAAGGCTTTATAATAGGTAATAACCAATCAGGCGCTCCAAAACTAGGGTCATAAAACCAGTAATATATTGCAGTTCCATTTGCCCATTCTTTGACGAAAAATTTAGCTGTTGATGATTGAAAATAAATCATTGCTACTTGAATTTTTAAAACTGTATAAAAAGCAAAAAGAGTTATTGATCTATATTTTTCGGATAATTTATCGAAAACAGGATGGTAGGTTTGCCAATGATTTTTTCTTGAATCTAGAAGTGTTATGGGGACCAAAATAAAGCAAAGAATCGTATTAATATGGTCGCCACCATCAACAATTATGCAGGATAAGGCAAAACTACAGGAAATATACCAATGTAAGAGACCTGTTATTCTAGGCCTCCACCCAGAAATCACAAGTCCTAATATAAAAAGAGAAATAACTTTTGCCCAAACAATATTTTCATTAAAAAAAAAGGAATAAAAATTAATTTCCATTAAAAAATGTTTTAAATATCCAAAATGTTGAAAATTGCCTAATGGTCTAAATAAAACATCTGAATCAGTAAAAAGAATCGTCAAAAACGTCGACAGGGCAAGAAGGGTTCTTGCCAAACCATACACATTCGTTAGAGGACTAAAGGCAAATATTTTTTTCATGTTCACTTCCGCTTAGCAACTGTTTTTTCTTTTGTTTTACACTCAACATTAATTCGGCTCGTAAGTGCTGGCATAAATAAGGAATCCTTGGACTTCCGCCAAACCCAAGGGACAAGTTTTTGATAACTTAAAAGAAATTGCCCACAATACTCAGGCCTTAAAGCTCTATTTTTAAATTGAAAAATCTTGTTTTTGTTATTTTTTTTACAGAGTTCAATACTACTATCGCATTTAAACCATAATCTATTTGGAATACTACTTATAATCGAATGTAATTCAACTCTATGAGATCTATGAATTCGGTTAATTCCAAGATTATTAAAAAGTCTGTTTTGAATAAAATTTACTTTGATTAATTTATTTTTATTTTCCCTATAAATCCACACTCTTTTATGCTGAGGGTTTTTTGTAAAGAAGCTGAAGCCTTCCGGCAATGTTGCTAGAAGTATTCCTTTCAACTTGTGTGATGGTCTTATT
>PAZA01000011.1 GCA_002715375.1 Halobacteriovoraceae bacterium | reverse complement strand
TATCTAATATCTCTAGGCCTGAATCTGTTGGCCCAACCATAAGGGTAATAAGGTTGATGTCACCGTGAGCAGCTGCGCGTAGGGCACCTTTCGTCTCGCCACCACTAAGTTTTGGGTAGTGAATTCCCCTTAAAATAGAGTTCCCTTCAAAAACCATATCGGTTAAAAAGTTTTTTGGGGCATCAAGCGCAACTTCTATCGCAGATAAAAGGTCTCGGCTCACTTCATCTAAAAGGCTATATATACTGCATAAGTCTTCTTTGAAATTTGGAATTGACTTAGGCCAAACATTTTCAAAATAAGTTTTAGACTCTATATAACGGTGGTTTTTTGGAAGCTCTCTTCCAACATGCCAGAATTCTTTTAGATCAGCTATTTTGTTCCCTTTAGCTTTTTCTTTACCAAAAGGAGTGTAGCCTCTTTGGCCAGAGTATTCCTTATGACAATGTTTCATTTTTTCTTCTTCTGGAAGAACAAAAAAATCTTCTATCCTGTCATAAGCTTTTTTTACATTTATTTCTTCGAGACCATGGTCTGTGAGAAGCACGGAACCAAATTCTTTAAGACCATAGAAAAGCTTATCAATAAACTCTTTCTTTTCTTCAGGAGTACCATTTTTGAAACTCAATAAACTTACTTTAGGTGGGTGTCTAAGAATTTCA
Organism: Halobacteriovoraceae bacterium; assembly: GCA_002715375.1. Classification (GTDB taxonomy): domain Bacteria; phylum Bdellovibrionota; class Bacteriovoracia; order Bacteriovoracales; family Bacteriovoracaceae; genus UBA7317. The sequence continues at coordinate 20,874 of PAZA01000011.1, read as the reverse complement.
ATGCTCATGTTTCTTCTCCAAAGGCCCTATTTTAGAGACCATTGTGGTTTAAAAGCGATCTTAATGTTTTTGATTTAATGTTTGAGTGAGTTATAACAAAAAAACTGGATGGTCTTTAGATTAAATACCGTTTTGCTTGAATTAAGCCAAACAGGTGTAATTTTTATAATCCTTTCTATAAACAACTTTTATGAAAGAGGAAAAAAAGCAAAAAAAAGCCAAAAAAGGGAAAGAATAAAAAATAGAATTTATTTAATGATAAATCCAGATAAAAAATGATTGACGGCAGCGAAGGTTGATTTTAATAAAGGGGATTAGGATAGATTTTAAGGAGTTTTAGTATGTTTAAGAGAATTTCAATGTTGCTAGTTGTTTTATCTGTTTCGTTTTCTTTCAATTCATTAGTTGCAAAAGAAAATGGACAGGATGGTACTTGTCAAGGACACCCTACTTGTGAAGAAGGTGACTTTGGTCCATCTAACAACTAATTTTCTTTTTAAAGCCACCCTCACTTTCATTTTTTATAGAAAATGAGGGAAGCTTTTCTCTTAACTTAATTCTTTTACAATTCTTTTTTTGGTCCCATAAACTTTAAATTATTGCAATTAAGGACTTCATTCTTTGAAGGATCTCTCCAATTATCTTGAATATATTGAAAAGATTCAGGGCCTTTCTTATCTGGTCTGTGGATCATGTGAAGTATAAAAGCATTGGCCCCAACTTTTGTTGAGATCGTTTGAGCTAAAATATCGTGGTTAAAGAAAACTCTTTCTTTTTCCAGTATATAAGTTGGGGGGTGAACAAGTGTGAAGTGACTTTTAGCAAGTTCAAAATAAACTTCAACTCTTTCATTGAGAGGATGCTTAAAATTTTCTGTGTACCACTTTTCTTTAATTTCAACTTCACATGCTTCATTGTCAGGTGTTTGCCCTTGGTAGATTCCCATTTTTACATGGGCCAAACTTTGAAAAGAAAAAATAACAAATAAGAATGCAAGATACTTCATCATGTATAACTCCAATTTAAAGAAATTCAAAAATTAAAAGGTAAGATGCTAAAATAGGAGTGATCATATTTCAACAAAACTTTTAAATGCAAGGCAGCCTGAAGAGAAGTAAGGGTTTAAACGCCTTTTGCTTTCTCCCACAGTTTTTCAATTTCAAGACCTTTGGATTTTCCAATCCTAAATCTTGTCGCCTTTTCGATACCTTCTTTTTGTATGATGATGTGAAAAAGTTTCAATTCTAAAATAGAGATATAATCCTTGGCCGATGAGAAATGCCTCGGGTTTAGGCCCGTCTCTGGGATAAGTTTCAAAATATCCATAAAACTCCCTTTCTTTTAAAATCTTGAAAATTTTAAAACTGTTTAAATATTTTTGGAAATGCCCAGAGCGAAAGAAAAAGCAAAAAAGTTTAATTTTGCTCCATGCAATTCACTCAAAATATTCCGCTTTCGACCTAATAGATAAAGGCTTCTTTCAGGTGAGACCGACCAACAAATTCCCACTAAAAAAAAGAAAGATAAAAGAGGTTATTATTAAAGAGTTATGAAATTTAATGGTCTTTTTGAGGTGTTTATGAACAGGTTTTTACAACGCTTAGTAGTCTTTTTTAGTTTTCTTTTAAGCTTAGCTCAAAGTGGGGTTTCCGAAGAGTGGATGCCGGACGGCATGATAGTTGATAAAAGAGGTAATGTAATTCATATGGTCGAGATGCCTGATGATTTTACTGGCCCAAAAAAGACTTTGACAACATTGGCCTATATGGCTGAACTCGAAAAGGGGCAGACAATAGTCAATCTTTCTAAAGCCAAGGCTTTTGAAGTGAATGAAAACTTTAAAGAAAATGCGCCTCCACCAAATGATGGGTCGGGCTTTCTTGTGACAAAGTATTTGAGAGTGGGGGACATGACTCTTCCCGCTGATTTGTTGGGAGGCGCGGGCACAGTGAGTACAGGAGGTGTGTTTCCTCTTAGTGCTGGTCCTCAAATAGGCGTAATGGTTAAGGGCGGTGGAGGAGTCATAGCAGACCTCCATGTAAAAAAATATGCTGACATTAAAAATCTACCAACTGTGGCTATTGTTCCGCATAATATTAAGGCCCTTAATAAATATAAAATTGGCGATGCTCTTAGTTACGGCGTTACAGGTGGTCTTGGTCTTATGGTTGGGGCCGGTGCTGCTGCTGGGGGCAGGTTTGGTGTTGGAGCCGCTGTTAACGTTGGGCTGATTGCTGAAGGGACTTGGCTTTGTAATGTTAGAAAAACGGGGATGTTTACGGTTCAAGCGCGTTATGTAAAGAGGAAATTAAAACGAATGATCGCCTATGGAAACTTAAAGGTCGTCAAGACGATAGGACAGGCAGAAGTCAATAAGTTTTGGGGTGATGGTGTTGGAACCTTTTTTGAGTTTAACCTATCAGATAAAGAAGGTTTGAAGGCCTATAAGCGATTTTTAAGAGGAGATGTCACCCATGCTCAAAAACTGGCTTTGAAAGTAAAAACTGCTAAAGCTTTTACTTCAGTTTTTTCAAAAAAGAGTAACCTTCGCAGAAGTTTAATGAAAACGCCTGTTAGACCCTTGATGGCATATGAGTCAAAAATATCTGGAAATGAGATGAAAGGGAAGTTGGATATCCCTGTTTTGATTGGATTGAAAGCAAAAAGAGGGGAAAATATTGTCATAACAAAAACTAAAGTAGCAGACTCAGGACTTACCGTAAAAACTCACTTAGGAGTTTGGAAGGACGAAAGAGAAACGTTTGGTCTTTTGAAAAGAAACAATTATAGGCTTGCCATGTTTGCAGGGAACTTCCAAAGAATATTCAAGCACACGCCAACAGGAGAGGTCCTCGTTCAAAATAGGTATGGAGGAAACTACAAATATCAATACCACTCCGAGAAGTTGATGGAAGGTGAGCTTGAGGAAGAAATTGTTAATCTTGCTTCAAGGGTTGGGTTTAAAGAAAAGCTAAGTCAGTTAAAAATTAAGCAAGCTGCCGTCAATATTAGAAAATATTTAGAATGGAAAGGGAAAGAAGTCCGTCTAAAAGGAAAAAAGATTGCTTTAGGTCCAAAGAGTAAGAAAAAAACTTTGGGGAGTACCAAAATATCAGCTGATTTAATGATGGGGATGACCGCGATTAAGCAACTTATTTATAAGGCCATTAACAATGGAAAAAACTGGGAAAGGCAAGCGGAAGTAAGGGCCAAAAAGTGGTTTTCCAATGATAAAAATAAAAGGTGGGAACTTTGTACTGTGCTTTTAAAAAACTGGAGTAGCAAACTAGGAAGAAAGTTTTGCGAAGCCAAAGTTTTAAAAAACGCCAGAGATGGAATGAATTTGGCCTATAAATCGTTAGTCCGTATGCAAAAAAATATTGCTGATCATGATTATAAGGGATTCTCGAAAAACTTTTCTAAATTTGGAAAGGGAATGACAAAAAACCANTTCACTTTCAACACAATTCTTAGTCAGGCGACAGAAGGNGACGTTCACTTNACTATCCAATGGGAAGGAGAGCGNATTCCNAAGGGNGAATTGGTTTTAATCAANTCAAAAAAGTTTAAGTATGACGGGTTAAGAAGAGTNAGGAAGTAAAATTTTTAGGTTTTGGATATTAAAAAATGAGGAACTTCTTACTTTTTANNACTATCAATNTACTTNTTTTAAAGGGTCTTATGGGGCAAGCCCAAAGACCCTCGATAANAAATGCGAAAGACTNGATGCCTAATGGGGTTAGGGTTGATAAGTTAGGAAACGTTTCCTACGACATTGGCCGCTTTGATCAATCCCGAACTCCTGATAATATGGCCAAAAACTTTACCTTTCATGGAGAAGTCAGGCGTAAAACTCAGATTGTGAATTTGAGTAAGAAAGAAGTCTTTATTTTAGATCCTAAGCAAGCCGAAAATGCACCACCTCCAAACGATGGCTCTGGCTTTTTAGTCTCAAAAGAATTTAGGTTAGGAGACTGGGGCTTTGGTCTTTCAGAAGATATAAAAATTTGGGGAGGAATAGAGAAACAATTTTTCAAGATTGATTACGGAACGGGACCTTTTGCCGGAATGTCATTTGAAATAGGTGCAGGTCTTATGGGAACCCTCTTTGTTAAAAAGTACAGTGACATTAAAAAGCTTCCTAAAATTATTACTTTACCAACCTCCATCAAGGCCTTAAATAAGTTTAAAGTGGGAGATCGGATTTCCTATTATTTAAATGGAGGAATTGGGGTGGCTGCAGGCTTTGGGGTGGGGGTTAGCATCCTTCCTTTAATAGGGGCCTCTTTTGGGCCCGATGCAAGGCTCATTCTTTCTGGAACCTGGTATTGCGAAATACAAAAAACAGGTTTGACAACAGTTTCTGTCCGCTACACGAAAAGAACATTGAAAAAAATTATCGCTCAAATAGGGCTTTCAGTTATTCAGGAAATCAATGCATTGAAATTTAAAAAAATGAGCGGTCTTGATAACGGCATCTTTTATGAGTTTAACCTAGCAGACACTCAAGGTCGGGAAGCCTTCAAATGGTTTTTGATGGGAAACACAGCTAAAGCTTCTAAACTTGCTCATAAGCTTAAAGCAGCGAAGGCCTTTGCACTTTCAGGTGTTACAACAAGAAAAATGGCCAAAAGGATTATGAAGAGCGCTGTGAGGCCCCTGGATTTTTCAAAAATGAAAATTAAGCTGAGGGAAAAGTCCGTTCTTTTTTCTATACCAGGCATTGCAACTATGAAGATGAAAAGGATTAAGAGTCGAGTGGCAAGTGATTATAGGCCAATAAATGATAATTCAACTCTTCAAACGACTCTAGGTATTTATGGTTTTGAAAGGGAAATCTATGGTTGGAGGGATGGAAATAGAAATCAGTTAAGTCTTTTTATTGGGAGCCTTCAAAATATAAAGAAAGTGAACCTCGATGGTACTATAACTTTGACAAGAAGGTATGCTGGTAACTTTAAGTATGAGCACCACGCTTATAAGTTAAAGGAAGGAGATCTTGAAAGAGAATTAATGTATGTGATGAATGAAATTGGTCAGAAGGAAAAAATTCTTAATTTAAAAATACCCCAGGTTCCTGTTAACCTAAGAAAATACTTAAAAATTGGAAATAAAAAAATTCCTTTAGGTTTAAAGCCTAAGAGGAAAACCCTAGGTTATGCCGCCTTATCAGTGGATTTGATAATGAGTATGGACGCTATTGATAACCTTAAATCCCAAGCCTTGTTTGGAAAAGCTAAGGGGTGGAAAAAAGTAGGAGATAGGCTTGTAAACAACTGGTTTTCCAATAAGGAAAATCAAAGATGGGAAATTTGCACAACTTTATTGAAAGGTAAAAAAAGCGTTATGGGCCGAAAAATATGCAAAGGCCATATTTTAAGAAAAACTAAGAGGGGTTTAAAGTTGGTCAATGAGTCCCTTATAAAAATGCAGAAGGCCTTGGCAGATAGAGATGATTCAATGTTTGCAAAGGAATTTTCTTTCTTTGGAAAAGGCCTTATGACCAATCAATTTACACTCACAGCCTTGCTTAAATCCTTAACACATGGTGATGTTCACCTTGTTTTAAGCTATAAGGGGGAGAGGATACCAAAGGGTGAACTAGTCCTGATTCAATCCAAAAAGAGGAAATTTAAAGGAATCAAAGTTATCGATTAATTCAAAAAATTGACTTTAAAAACGAAGTTTATCTAAAACAAATATTTGATTTCAAGGCCTATTTGATCCATTTCACTTAATCCAGACAGCATTGGGTTTGAATCAAGAGGTTTTTGAATATCAATAAGGGTAGAACTCAGAGTTGCTTTTAAAGAGTCATTGATTCTATAGGAGCTGCTTGCACTCAATGAAGGGTTTTTTAAGTGGTCATAAAAGGTGATGCTCGCACTTAACTTCAAGTCTTCATTTAAAAAGTTTTTACTAAAGCTCATTAAAAGAAGGTGAGACCATTTTTCAATTTTAGAGCCTGAAATTTCAAAAATCCAATTCCCCCAACGGTTGTGGTTATAGTCAACTCCACCCATTAATGAAAGGACATTTTGTTTGGCCACGGTTGGAATTTGCTGGCCAAAAAACTCAGTATAGGTTTGGGTAAGCTTTTCTTTTTCATAGGCCATTTCCGTTTTTAGGAGCATTTTTTTTAGAGCAATGTCCATTGTAAGGCCTAAAAAAAGGTAGCGCTCGTGTTTTTCTTGAAAAGAAAGATCAAAAATATTGATGGTTTCAAGAACTGAGTCCCTATTGTGAATTGATGCCAATAAAAAAGCCGTAGAGCCCCAATCTGATTCGTAATTAATCCTTAAGGCCCCCTCTGAATTTTGCTCTTTTTTGGTGAACTCGCCTTGGTTTTTTACCGTGTAGTTTAGAGGAAGGCCATAGGGATGACCTTGGTCTGGATAAAGGTTATAAAGGGGGAAAGGAATGGCGTATAAATTAAGCTCGATGTTTTTTAAATAGAAGTCCCATTCAAAAAGGAGTTGACCAGTTCTGGATTTTTCAATGTCCGTTAGTAAAAGAAGGGAGTTATCCTTTGGTGTTAGAACATCAGTTATAACTAAAGCATCGGCTTTTCCCCAAACAACAATTTTTTTTCCAAGATAAATTGTATGTTTACCAAAGGACTTTTGGACATAAATTTCTCTAAGACGGCTTTTTGGAAGGTGTTTTTTTGAAAAGGTCTCATCATCTTTTTCTATTTTAAAGGCCAGGTTAAATTCACTGTCTCCATCAAATTTTAAAAAGGCGTAGGGGGTATTAAGACTCCCTTTAAGTTTTAAAGAGGGACCTAAGTAATTCCAGCGCTTGGGAGAGCCGATTTGCCTGGAGGACTTTAGGGTTATATTTCCATTAAGATCAATTTTAAAAGGAGAGCTTTTCTTTTCTAATGGTCTTTGATCCTTGTTTTCTTCACTATCTTCAAATCCAAAGTCAAATTCATCTTCTGAAGACAAAGAGATTGTTGGATAAGAAATAAAGATCAGAGCTAAAACTGGGAGTATGTATGCACTCATTGCCTTTGTGAGAGAAACTTGACTCTTCATGACTATTTTCCGTGAATTTTTTGAAGCTCAGATTCTAGGAATGTTTCATCTTTGAGCGCCCTTAAACTAATTAAATCCTCACTAAATTGAGGGTTAATAAGGACTGACTTTAGTTTAAGCATGCTCATTCGGCTTTTTTGATGATTAATAACGATCATTCTTTTGGCAATCCAAATTCCATTTATCTTTTCAACATTACTTTGTTTAAATGTTTTGAGAAGAAAGCCTCTTTTATCATAATGCTCTGTTTTTAAAACAATATAAGAGCGTTTAGAGATCCAGGAAGTACTTTTGCCGTAGGACCTGGTTTTGGCCTTTTTTCCGGTAGGGGTCATTTCAATAACCCAAGTGGGTGTCTCTTTGATTTTTTCTTCTTTAATGAGTTTATAAGTAAAGTCATTTTCGTGGTGCTTTTCTATGTCCTCATACGATATTTCCGAGCCAAAAAAACTTCCTGTTTTTGGCCCATCTTCGTCTCCAACAACACGTTTTGTTTTTTTAAGGGCCGGAAGAAACATCCACTGATCACTCGACTTTCCCTCTTCAATGTAATCAACCTGCATGAACCCCAGGCCTTTTTCACTGGCCGGCTTTTTTATGAGACTGAGGCTTTTTGCATCGATACTGTCTTTTTGAATTTCAATGGCGATTGATTTGAACTCCTTTATTCTTGGTGGAGAAGAACACTTCTTTTTAGATTTATTGTTTTTTTTAACAATTTCAAACTGGCAACTTAAAAGGATATTGGAAACATAGCTACTCTTCCCTTCATTTCTATTGAAGGTCTTTTTCATGATCTCTTTGGGGCTTGGGACCTCAACTTTCTTCTCCTCACCCTTGAGGCTTGGAGAATTGAAAAATACAAAGAGACAGAAAGAGAAGCTTAAGAAACATAATTTATTAAGATTAAATGTTTGAATCAAGTGAATAATGGAACTCATGATAATCCCCCTTGGGCCACAGGTAATTTTCTCTTTTCAAGCCAGTAAATAATTGTTGGCAGTAAAAAAAGGTCGGCCAATAAAGCCGTGAAGATTGAGAGTGAAGACAAAATACCAAAATAAGTAAAGGGTTTGGAAGCAGAAAGTGTGAAAGCTAAAAAGCCTAAGGAAAGAACAAAGGAAGTGTAGATAAGAGCATGGCCAACCTCTCGACAGGATTTATCAAGGGCCGTTCCGACATCAGCTCCTTCCTCTCTCAAGGTTTGGTAGTGCATGAGAAAGTGTATTGTATCATCTACGGCAAGGCCTATTGCAATTGGAACAACCAGAAGAGTGTCAGAGTCAAGGGGAATACCAAAATGTCCTGTTAACCCTAAAATAACGAGAATTGGAAAAAGGTTTGGAATGAGGGCAAGGAGACCGAGGGTGAATGACTTGAAGAGGAAAAGGAAAAGGATGCTAATAACTCCAACAATAATACCAAAAGATTGAATTTGGGAGATAGAGATGTTCTCTGTCATCTTGTACATCAAAGGTACCATTCCCGTTGAGTGGACTTTTAAATTCGGGTTTCCTTTTTTGTACTCTTTAAAAACTTTTTCTGCGGTTAATTTGATCTGATCGTTAAAGGGGTTGTACTCTTTTGAGCCTTTTGTAACGAGACTAACTGTCAACCTTGCCATTTGCCAGTCGTCATCAACAACGAGCTTACGAGTATTGGGGTCTGCTGTTTCAAAGCTAAAAAGGGTTTGGTCCAGAATATTTTTTTCTCCAGGGATAATATAATTTTTATCATTTTCTGTTAAAGTCTTATAAGACTTTTTGGTTAATTTTGAAAGTGAGTAGACTCTGGAAACAAGGTCAGGCCAATTACCTTGGATAGTTTCGCCTAGCTTATCAAGACTTTTTAAAAACTGAGGGTCTTTAACCCCATCAATCTTTCCGGTATCCAGAAGAATTTCTATGGAGGCGGTACCACCAAAATATTTATCTATCGTTTTGTAAGATTCAATAAAACCGTAACCTGGCTTGACCATATTAATCATATTGGTATCGATAAAAACTTTTGGGATACCAAAAGAGAGGGTGACCGCTACAAGTAAAAAAGGAATGATAACGGTTTTTCTTTTTGTCTTAGACCAAAGGTTCATTTTTGTAATAATAGGGTCTAAGTGAGACTTTTTCTTTTCGTGTTCTTTAACCTTAAGAGGAAAATACGTCAAAAATATAGGCAATAGGATAATCGTCATAAGAAAGGCGAAGAAGATACCTAGGGCGGTAAAAAGGGCAAAGACTTTTATCGGTACAACTGGTGAAAAGGTCAGGGACCCTAATCCGGCCATTGTGGTTACTGTCGTTAGAGCAATACTTGAAGCGCATTTTTTATAGGACAATAAGAGGGCCTCTTCGTGGGAATAGTTTTGTCGCAAGTAATAGCGGACACCTGAGAGGAGGTGGATGGAATCAGCAACACCTACGGCGAGGACCATAAAGGCCAGAATATTAATCATCATGGTTTGGGTTATGCCGCTCAAGCCTATAAAACCCATTGTCCAAATTAAGCTTACGATAACAACGACAGAAGGCCAGAGCATCCCGCTAAAAGAACGGAAGGCATAAAAGAGGCTTCCCAAAATGAGGATCATTGAGAGGATAAAAATAAGACCAAATTCTTTTAAAATTATTTTTGCAAAAAAGCCCATAAGCCAGGGATTTCCTGCCATGTGATATGAAACAATATTTTGCAGGTCATTTTTGGACTTTTCCTTTAAAGAGTCTTTGTCTATGAAATGGTAAAAGTTATTTTCTTCTAGCACCTTTTTTAATTCGTCAATAAAGACAACGTACTCTTCCATTTGGGGGGATTCAAGTTCGGGAACTTTATCAAGATCTATAATTTTTCCTCTGGCCATTTCTGAGTTTGAATCGGGAGATTCTTCAAAGGAAAAGTCTTCATCCGTTTCACTTTCTAGATCTTTCGGACCCTTTCCTTCGCTAGATTGTGAACTCTTTTCAAGTGTAGAAGCCTTTACCCGCGCGCCATAGTCAGTTTCTATGAGAAGGGCACCATATTGGAAATCATCTGAAAAAAAGGTTCCCTTCATATCCTCTTCTTCAAGAGCTTTCTTTGTTAGCTTTTTCCACTCTTCTTTTGAGGAGGGGATTTTTTCGACGAATGGTCTATTGATAAGGGAGTCATTTTTTGATTCTAAATAATCAGCTGACAGAATGGATCTGACTCTTTTGATCCTTTTGAGAGGAGACTTTGGATCCATTCTTTTTTCATTAAGGATTTTTTCAAGTGCTTGGACTTTTTGAAAAGTATCAGGGTTGAAAATATTACCCTTAGGGTTTTTATACATTAAAATAAGAGATTCATCAGAACCGTACAGGTATCGGAATAGCCTAAATACCTGAATAGTCTGGTCCCCTGACTCCAACCAGGAATCCATAGATTGGTCAATTTTAATTTTGGGGATTGAGAATCCCAGTAAAGCTGTGGCGGCAAACATGGCCAGGAGGGTTTTAACCCTGTTGTTTGTTGCAAAGCTGAAAACCTTGAGAAGAACCTGAGTCAATTTTTGGACCATTGGAAAAACCTTAAGAAATTAGTCAACTAGGATATATTTGAATACTAATGTTTTTCCTAAAGAATGGGAATCTCTTTCAAGAAAAGTGGTTATAATATTTTGATTATGAGAGGCTTTCTTAGATTGGAAGAAACTATAAAATAAAATAGAATGGTAAGTGTCATAACTTTGAATTAAACAAGGTGTTGGGGAGTCGAATTGAAAGTAATGGTAATAGATGATTCAGAGACAGGGCGAATTAAGATTACTCAAATAGTTAAGAATAGGGGACACGAAGTCATTGAAGCTGAAAATGGTCAAATAGCTTTAGATATCATTACCAATACTTCTGGAATAGATTTGTGTATATGCGATATTAACATGCCTGAGATGGATGGTCTTACTCTGGTGGAAGAAGTAAGAAAAAGGGATTGGGATAAAAAGGACCTTGTTTTTATTATGTGTACAACAGAGACAAGTGCTGGGCATAAAATGAAGGCAAAAGAATTAGGAGTGAGAGGATGGCTTCATAAACCGTTTAAAAACTCTCAAATAGACCAATTGTTGGATTTTATGACCAAGGAGTTTACTGGCGAATAATCATCATTTTTGGGTTTGGATTCTAAATATGTCAGAGAACCAGTCTTTCAGCTATGGTCAGCTTTTAGCTAGAAACTTGTTTTTTTATCCAATCAAAAAAATCATCGTGTCCGCCTTCAATAGGAATGTATAAAATGGCAGGACACTCATAGGGGTGAAGCTCTATGATTTTTTTCTCTAAGACCTTAAGCTTTTCTTTTGTGGTTTTCATTATAATAGAGACTTCATTTTCTTCACAGATTTCACCTTTCCACTCATAAATTGAAGTCATATTTTCAAGGATATTAGAACAAGCGATGAGTTTTTCTTTGACTAGAGTTTTTGAGATTTCCATAGCTTTAGCTTTATCTGATAGGGTTGTATAAACCCACATATAATTTGTCATAAGGACCTCTAACGTTTTGGGTGGGACCCGGTTGGATTTTGATTGAACTATTTGTAGATGATTCTACCCAATTCAATTCTTGTTATGAAAGAAAAAGATTAAAGTGTTTTTACCACTTTTCTTTTTTATATAACCAGCAATTTCTCCTCCAATCAAGCAGTTTTCCGTATACCCGAACGAATGAAATGCAGGTTTAACTCATTAATTCTTTTTTAAGAAAAGAAGTGCGGAATAATAAATTTAAAAAAAAGTGAAGGGCTTTATCTCAATACTTCTTATCTACTTTTATCGAAATTCTGGAGAAATAAACAAAATGAATGAAAGTTTGAAGTGAAAAATTGGGTTTATGAAAGAATATATAGTTAAACCAAAGTTAGATAGTGTATTTCGACATATGTTAGACAAATAGAATCCCTTTAAAGTTAATAAAATACCTTGACGAAAAGACACACTATTTAAGTCCAATGATTAAATAGTGTTAAGACTAATTTATAAAGCCTTTCTTAATTTGAGAAAGGTAATTCATTATAAATTAAAGCTATTTAAGGGATACTGAGTCGCTATTTGACCAATTTTCCACTAAAAGCTTTGGTTTAGGAGTAAAATCAAACTTAAGGGGTAATTTCTTTAGAAAAGTTTTTTTTTGCCGATAAAAGTTTTATCTAACGGTATTAAAGGAAATTGCCTGCTTACACCTGGTAAGAGGAGCAAAAGATCTAAGAGGGTTTAGTAGCATGAAGGTTCTTATCATAGAGGATTCAGAAGATTTTAGAAGCAAAATGAGATCTCTTCTTGAGATTCTTGATTATGAGGTTCTAGAAGCTTCAGATGGTCTAGAAGGTATTGATCTTATCAAGAAAGAAAGTGATATTGGTTTAATCATTTCAGACCTTCATATGCCTAATTTAGATGGCTTATCGATGTGTAAAAAGATAAGAAGCGAAAACATTGAGACGGAAGCTCCTATTTTAATGGTCACAACTGAGGCCAGCCCTAAACTGAAAAAAGAAGGCACAGATGCAGGAGTCTATAAATGGATACTAAAGCCGGTATCTGATAAGAAGTTTCTTACAATGGTGGAAAAAATAGTATCTAGACCTTGAGAATAACTATTCCTTCTGTAATTTTTGAACCTTATTTTTCCTTTTAAACTGAAGTTCACCCTCATTCTTTTCAATCGGGAAAAGAGTCTCAATTTATATCTATTAGAGTTTTAAACAGCATAAATAACTTTAAAAAGGCTGATGTTTATATTGTAAATACTTTAATGTACTTGTTTAAATTCACCGATAGGAAGTGTGAAAAAGGTAGAGTACAAAAATGAAGTTTAGAAACGTCTCTGTTGCTAGAAAAATTATCGTATACTTTATACTGAGTAGTTTTGCTATTGCAATGATTGGTACGACTGTTTCTTTAATAAGAGACTTTAACCTCTATAAAGCAGCAATTAAAGAGCGTTTTAATGAAATAGAACGCAGTCATATGCCTTCCCTTGCCAGATCTCTTTACGTTGAGGATCTGCCACAAATAAAAAATAATCTAGATGGTATTTTAAGCGTCCAGGATATGAGTTACCTCGAGGTTACCTTGGATGATGACCCTAAGGGAGAAATCGCTTTTAAGAGAGGGGAAAAGAATAAGGGTAATATTTTAAACCACAAGGTTAGAGTTGTTTATATGAACCCTAACCAACCAGACGATCCACCTGAACCGTTGGGTTATATTGAAATTCAGGCAAACCTGTCAGGTGTTACGAATAAAATAAAAAACCAGATTATTATATTCGTTGTTATTCAATTGTTTCAGTTTATTCTTGTTTCCTTTATCATGTACTCAATTTTTAAAAACCTAATTTCTAAACATCTGGAAAGAATGAGTAATTATGCAGAATCAATCGATCTGGTAGATCTTTCTGGTCCTGAATTAAAGTTGGAAAGACCTCGTGTTATTGAAGCCGATGAATTAGATAATGTCGTTCATTCCTTAAATAAGATGAAGGGGAAACTGAAGTCTTCCCATGAGCAACTTAAAGATTATTCTTTAAATCTGGAGAATAAGGTCAGAGAGGCAACAGAAGAAATTGAATCAGAAAAAAATAAAGTTGATGACCTCCTAAATAATATGAAGCAGGCAATATTTGTTGTTAATGAAGAGCTTGTCGTCATACCTCCTGTTTCTCATTTTGCAACAAACGTTTTTGATGAAAACATTGTCGGTAAGAGTATTTTTGACTCTTTATTTAGGGACTTCGATAAAAATTCGGAAACAATAGCTAATTTAGAAAGTGCATTAACCTTGGTTTATGGTGATGATTATATTCAATTTGAACTCGTAGAGGAGCACTTACTTAGAAAGATAAACTATTATTCAAGAATAACAGGTGTTAAAACACTATCTATTTCATACACGCCGCTATTTAATGAAGATGAGCTTTTAGAGCACTTGATGTTTGTTGTTGATGATATTACAGAAAAGGAAAAACTGGAAGCCGAAGTACTTTCTGAAAAAGAGACAAACCAAAAAAATATTTCAATCATTACCGAAATGGCAAAAGTCGATATAGAGGATCTGGAAATATTTTTGGATAATGCGAAGGGAATTTTGCAAAAATCAATGATTTTGGCGAAATCAAAGCCAAATAAAGAGGAAACGATACATGAGTTATTTAGGTTCCTCCATACATTGAAAGGAAGTGCAAGGGCCTTTAATTTTGATTCGATTTCAAGCATAACACATCTTGTGGAAAGTTCTGTAAGTGAGAAACTCGATGTTATAAAAAGTGGAGGAAATTTAAAAAATAAACACTTTGAACCTATAATTGATAACCTCTATCTTTTAAGTCAGGAAGTATTGGAATATGGAAATCTGGCAAAAAAGGTTTTCAAGATAGAAAATGAGTTTGGAAAAAAGATTATAAATGACATTCAAAACTATTTAGTCGATATAGAAAATTTTGTGGCAAAAGAAGTGACGAGTCAGGAACATTTCCTTGGAAAAACTGGTGCTTTCAAGAAAAGAATGTTGGTTTACAAAAAGATACAATCAAAGGAAATGGACTTTGATACGTTAGAGATTTTAAGACGTGCGACCCATTCTCTCAAGAGTTCTTTGAGAGCAAACTCTGGGCTAATGCATTTAGGGGAGAGTGTACATACATTTGAAAAATCCTTTGATTTATTTGATCGAATGAAAAACATCACTTTAGATGAATTCACTGATAGTTTTATTGAAAGCTATTTTTTCCTAAAAGACTCACTTAGAAGTAATTTCATCCAGTCTCACCTAGGTTCATTTTATACAACCTACAAAGAAGACTGGGCACAAATCTTTTTAAATCTTTTTAAGTTTAGTATGGCCTTCGATAAAAAAGAGATGTCTGTTACGAGTAAAGGAAGTTTTTTACTTGATGTGATCATAGGCCGATGCGAAAAGTTAGGATTGCATTTAATGTTAAAGGAAGCAAGAGATCTAAAACTGCTTCTATTAAATGATGCTAAAGATGAAAAGGAAAAGGAGTTTATTTCATCCATTATGAGTGATTTATGGAACTATTTACTGCTTATTTGCAAGTTGGATTTCTACCAGTTAGAGAAGGGGAGCGAGCAGGAAATTCAAAATAAAACACTGGTAAAAATCAGTTCCAGGGGAAGGGAAAAAGACCATGAATTTGGCCGGGATTTGCTCAAAGAGTTTGAAATAAAGACGATCTTATTGCTAACACTAAAAAATGTTCTAGATGATGGCTATTTAATTAGTGATTTCTTTGAAAAGTTTGGGCTGTGGACGGAGCATAAGGATTTAGATAGCTATGGTGAGGTGTTTGGAATATCCCCAGGCGATTCATTCCCCGACCTTAAGGGAATCCGTTCTTTGTTGAAAACGAGTCATGTCAACAAGCTCATTACTGAAAAAGTTTCAAACGAAATTAACGATCATGATCCAATAGCTGCCATTTTAAAGAAATTTTTTGAAGATGGTTCTTATTACACCTATTTAAAGTTTATAGATTTTCATCAACTTTTTTCAAGTTATCTGGCGACCGGTAGAGAGGAAATTCGCTTAAGGAAAGTTGAGATGTGTAATGTGGTTATGAGAAATATCACTAAGCTAGAGGGCCTTACAGAAAGAAGTGGGAGCCTTGAAGAAATTAAAAAAGCCGTGAAGCGTTTGAAGGACACCTCTGTGATTCCTCTTTTAGGAAAATTTAAAACAATGGTCCTCGATTTAGGAGAGAAGCTAAATAAAAGTGTTTTTTATGAGGTTAAGGGTAACGAAATATCTATGAACAAAGATTCATTCCACATTCTTCAGGACGCTTTTGTTCATGTTTTAAGAAACTCCATAGATCATGGAATAGAAACTCCTGAAGAAAGGGTTAAAAGTGGTAAGTCTTCGAAAGGGAAGATCGAAGTTATTTGCTTTGATGAGAGCGAAGACGAGTTGAAAATTGTAATCAGAGACGATGGAAAAGGGATTGATTTAGAGAAAATTTCAAAAAAAGCCGCCGATTTAGGTCTTGTCTCAACGGAAAAGTTAAAAAATATGTCAAGAGAAGAGGTCTTTGAGATCATTTTTATGCCTACATTTAGTCAAAGAGAAAGTGTCGATGAACTATCCGGAAGAGGTGTAGGTATGGATATTGTCAAAAGAAACTTAAACAGGCTTGGTGGCGATGTTACTGTTAAATCTGAAAAAGGAAAAGGGACTGAAATAACTTTAACCTTTAAACCAGGTGCTCCAGGGGCTTGATTATTGTGAAGATTAATTATTTACATCTAATTTATGAAAAGGGACAGAGAAGGGGAAACTCTCTTCGAAAATTCCTATTAGATGAAAAGAATCACACAATTCAGTCAAAAAGCAAAAGCAATCAGCTTATAGAATCTATACCTACTAAGTTATCGAATAATTTATTTTCTAGTGTCATCGTTTACTTAGACTTAGATGGGTTTGGTTTTAAAGCTCTGCATAATCTTGTTCTAAAAGTAATAAATAAAAAAAATATTAAAGAAATCATTTGTTTGGGGTCTAAAAAGTCGGCCCCACTATTTGAAAAATTGAATGGAAAATTAAAGAAAAACCTCGTTTATATGGCCGATCCTTTAAATCCTTCGGCTTATCGAAGTATTATTTTTAATCTTTTGGAAAAAGAAAGCCTAAAGAAGCCTCAGGCCGTTAAAACGAAAGGGTCATTTTCTAACGAGAGTGTCTTTTTTCAGAAATTGCCCACGATCAATGTTGGAGTTAATTCTATTCTCTATGATGTGAGAAATACAATTAATGTTATTAAAGTTCTTGGTGATCAAATTGTTGGCCATTCAGGAAGCGATGAACCTAAAAGCTCATCATTGCAAAAAGGCATCTATTGTTACTGTGATGATTTTTTGTCCTTAATATCAGATTTAATTGGGACTCCGGATAGTTTATCAAGTCAAAGAAGAAATTTGTTTAAAGTGAAAAGTATTCTAGATTATATTTTGGAAAAATATGAAAAGGTATTTGATGTTTTGGGCGTTCTTATCACTTGTGAGGATGGTGAAGATAGGGAAGTTTATTTAGACAATTATTGGGTAAAAAGGGTTTTAAGTTACCTTGTAACAAGCTGTCAGAGAGAGTTAGTCACAAAGGAAATCGAAAACCCGAAAATGCATTTAAGTTTTGAGAATAAAGACGACTTTCATATTTTTGAACTTAAAACAAATAATACAAAAACAACTGATCGTGAAATCAAGGAAATATTCAAATTTTTTGAGTTTGATGAAGCTAAAGATCGTTCAGGCCTTGGTTTCCTAATGCTTCAGGAATTTCTCACAGCTTACCAAAGTAAAATTGAAGTTATGAATGAAGCTTCTGGTTTACTTTTCAAAATTAAAATCCCTAAAAAAACTAAGTAGCAGTTTTGCTATGCATTTACACTTCATGCCTTTTAAAAGATTAAGCTTTGATCCTAGTGAATTTCATTTGAATGAACTTTATGTTCAAAAAGTTAATTAAGTTAAATAAATGTTAAATAAAATTAATCAGTTGTAAAAGAGGTTTTTGTTTCTTAGAATAACTTTGAACGAAATACTCAAGACGCGGCTGAATTGATGAGGCTCAAGAGGAATTAAGTGGATAAGCTTGACCACCTTCTGAGGTTCACAATCACCGAACTGCCCAACGATAAGCGAGGTTTCTCATGAAGCGTTTGATGACCCTCTTTTTTATCTTGATGGTGACCTCCCCAGTATACAGTTACACTTTTCAGAGCGCCAAACAATGGGCCTTTAGTATTTACTACAATCATAGAAAAACATTTTATTGTGATTGTGGCTATTCGACTTCTGGCAAGGTTAAGGCCAGCCAGTGTGGTTTTTCTTCCTACAAGAACTCAGAAAGGTCGAATTGGATAGAGTGGGAACATGTCGTTCCAGTTTCTCATTTTGGAAAATCCTTCAAAGAGTGGAGGGGTGGTCATGAAGATTGCCAGGGTGGAAATGGTAAAACCTATAGAGGTAGGCGTTGCTTAAGGAAAGTTTCAGAAAAATTTAAACAAATCGAGGGTGACCTTTATAATCTTGTTCCTGTCATTGGTGAATTGAATAATGCAAGGTCTAATACGAAGATGGGTGTTATTTCTGGAGAAAAGAGGTTCTTCGGAAAATGTGACTTTGAAGTTTATAGGGGAGTTATTGAGCCTAGGGATGAAATTAAAGGTGATATCGCACGGACCTATTTTTATATGGATTACCGCTACCCGGGTTTTAAAATTATAGCTCCTAAAGATAGAAAGATGTTTGAGAAATGGGATAAACAAGATCCTATCGATTCATGGGAAAGGGAAAGAGCTTGGGAAATCTATGAAATTCAGGGCAACCCTAATCCTTTCATTCTAGGTTTTGATAATTACGATAGTTAGAAACCTATTCAAATAGCGCTAAGTGTTGGCGACCCCTCCCATTAGATTGAAATAGTTAAGAATTTCACTGCCTATTTAAGTCAAAAGCTTTTGCAAAAAAATGAACTCATTTTTTTAGTCAAGTTAAGAATTCTCTTTAAAGTTCGATAAGCACAGTGTCTTAAGTTTTACTTCGCGAGAGCTTTTTTGAGAAATTGACTATGAAGGAAAGCAAAAAAAAAGATCCTTCCCTGCCTACGAGTTTAAATTTAACGGCTGAAATAGGGGAATTTCTTAAGGACATATTTAAGTTATTAAGCTTCATTCTTATTTATATTATGAGGCATTTATTCTTTAAAAAGTCCGTTCCTGAGGACCGCTCATTCTTGCATCTCTTTGGGGAGGATTTGTGTTTTTCTTTTGGGAAAAGCCTTGTCACCTCCCTTGCGGTCCTATCGTTTGTGATAGGTGGAGCTAGCATTGATAATTTTTTTCTCCATTCAATTGGCAGTTTTGTAATGATAAACCTCTACCTTATATTTTTTAGATTTAATTTTTATTTACGATGGATTGCGTTTATTGTTTTTTTTACTTTTTTCTTTTTAGAGGCCATTAATTTAACTTCAAAAAGGGGTTGGGAGGCAAGATTTGAACAAGAATAGCAAAAAAACCTTAAGGAAGATTGCTTCTGTTTTAGGCCTTGTTTTAGGTGTCATTTATATCTTAAATCCAACGTTTGGAATCTTTGAACTTATTCCTGACAATTTGCCCTATATAGGAAATTTAGATGAAGCTTCTGCCGTTTTTCTCATTGTTGCTTGTTTAAAGGAACTAAAAAAGAAAGAAGTTGATTCACCTGACGAGCAAAACCCAGAGAAAGAAAAAGAGTCAAAGCAAGGTGAATAAAAAGAGACGTTTTTATAAAGAAAGGAGCCGCAACTTTTTAATGTAAGTGCTGCACCTTGACTACGAGCCCATCAGATCCATTATTTGAAAAGGGAAGAATAAGGGGTAGGTGCCCAAAGTGTTCAAAGTCTAAAGGCCCAATAGTCATTTTTTTCTTTTCTGTTAAACCAGAGCCTTCAATTTTTTGATTCCAGACAATAAAAGTATTTTCCTCTTTGACAAAGACAAAGCCTTCAACTTCATTTTCAGAAGTAATTTTCTGAAGGAGAGCAATAAGATCCTTTAATTCCATAACAACCAACTTTACTTTATCAAGAGGTCCATGAGTGTTAAATGAATCTCTCGTGCAAAACCGTCATCGCGCCCAGTTAAAGGGAAACTCTTTTTTCCTTCATTAAGGATATCTTACAGTTAGCTACAATAATTTTGTTTTACAAAGAAACATTGATTACATTTGTTTTTCTAGGTGCTTAATGCTCCATACTTAAGAACTGGATTGTAAAAAAAAAGCTGAAAAGTGCCCTTTTTTAGCGCTTTGGCATCTATTTGGGGCAAAAAGCCATTCATTATACTAAAAAAAGCGTTCTTCTTGACTGCCTAATCTTTTTTTGTTTAATAAGGTGAAAATAAAATTTATTTCCCAATTCTCTTTATTTAAGGGGTGCTGAACCATGAACAAATTATGGACTGTTCTGTGTGTGCTTATAGGGTTTTTAAATGCCCTCAGTGGACAAGCTAAGCTTGTTCAGATTCTTCATACCAATGATCTTCATAGTTACCTTGAAAGTACTATTAAGGACCCAAATAAGGGGGGTTATGCTGCCCTTAAAGCGCTTATTGATAAAGAACGCCAAAGGGCCCAAAGAAGAGGTATAGAAACCCTTGTCTTAGATGCAGGGGACTTTCTTGAAGGAAATCTTTTTTTCCTTTCAGATGGCGGAAAACAGGTTATGAAGGTTATGAACCATATGGGTTACGATGCCGTCGTTTTAGGGAATCATGACTGGTTGATGGGCACCCGCCAGATGGATCAATACCTTAAAGAGGTCTCTCCTAACTTTTCTCTTTTAGCAGCGAACTTTACCACTAAAGATGATTTTACTGTTATTCAAAAGACATTGAAGCCTCAAAAAACTTTTAACATCGATGGGATAAAAATTTCTGTTTTAGGCCTTACAACAGACGAGCTTTTTTATCGTTGGGCCAATGACCAGGGCAAAATAACTTCTCCTATAAGGTCTGGAAAGAAGTGGTCCAAAAAGCTAAAAAAAGATGGAAGTGATTTTGTGATTGCTCTAACTCATTTGGGTCTAGAGATTGATAAAGAATTGGCACAAAAGGCAGATGTGGATTTGGTTGTAGGAGGTCACTCCCATACGGCACTTTATGAGCCTGTGTTTGTGGATAAAAAACAAAGCAGATCCAGGGAAAAAGATAAAGAAAAAGATAAAGAAAAAGATAAAGAAAAAGATAAAGAAAAAGATAAAGAAAAAGATAGAGATGAAGTTAAAGAAGAGAATCGTAAGTATGTTCCCATTGTTCAAGCTGGATCCCA
>PAZA01000010.1 GCA_002715375.1 Halobacteriovoraceae bacterium | reverse complement strand
TAAAAGTTGATGGAGGGAATACCAGATCAGAATCTGTAATGTCAGCTTTAAACTCCATAAAAGAAAATTGTTTTGTTGTCATACATGACGCAGTAAGACCTTTTATAAATAAAGATGAAATAGAATATCTGGTTGATAGTTTTGATCCTGAGAAAGAGGATATTTTGGCATATGGAATTCCTGTTTATGAGGCATTAAAAGAAATCAATAATGAAAATTTATTTGTAAAGAGAAGCTTTAATAGAAAGAATTTTTATCTTGCTCAAACTCCACAAATTACCACCTTGCAATCGTTAAAAAATTCTCTTGAACATTGCTTTAGAGAAAATCTCTATCCAAGTGATGAATCTGAAGCAATTGAAAAATTGAATGGAAAGATACGAATAATTCCTGGGACAAGAAAAAATATAAAGATTACAGTTTTAGAAGATATTTATAATGACACAATATATGAGAGAGTAGGCAATGGTTTTGATAGCCATAGATTTAAAGATGGAGATGGTATTATGCTTGGAGGATTAAAAATTCCTTATCATAAATCATTTCTTGCACATTCAGATGGAGACATAATAATTCATGCATTAATTGACTCGATTTTTGGAGCGGTAAGTCTTGGTGATATTGGTGATCATTTTCCTGATGATGACAATAAATGGCTAAATATTCCAGGAAAAGAGCTATTTGAAATAGCTTATAATAAAGTGCTTGAAAAAGGCTTTTCATTAAAACAAATAGATATAGTAGTGATAATGGAAGAACCAAAATTATCAGAGTATAAATCTCAAATAGTTTTAAGTTTGAGTAATTTAACAAAACTAGAGATAGATAGAATTGGTTTTAAAGCAAAGACCTCAGAAAAAATGGGCTTTATTGGAAATAATGAAGGTGGAGCAGCTCTAGTAATAACAAGGCTAACAAAATGAAAATATTATTAACAAATGACGATGGAATCGGATCCGAAATAACCAGATCTTTATTTGAATCATTAAAAGAAAAGCATCAAGTTACTTTGATTGCTCCAGAGGCTGATAAAAGTGGACAAGGGGCAGCTATAACTCTTAGAACTTCTGTGGAAGTAAAAAAATTAGAAGAAAATGTATATTCAGTTGGGGGTACTCCAGCTGATTGTATATTCATGGGGCTAATGGCTATCATGAAAGAAATTCCTGATATTGTTATCTCTGGAATTAATAGAGGAGCAAACATGGGTGATGATGTTATACATTCTGGAACCTTGGGAGCGGCATTAACAGCTAGAAAGTTAAAATTACCACCACTAGCGGTATCTATCTCTGGTAAATCCTATGAAAAATTTAAATCTTCAATAATTGCAACAGAATTGATGTTAGATTACATCGTACAAAATTATTCTGATGAACATCATGGCGGATTAGTTTTTAATATGAATGTCCCAAATTTAGAATTTACTGAAATATCCGGTTTCTCTTTCACTTCTTTAGGAAACAGGGGAATGCCTTTAGCTCCAGAATTTCATGGAAGTGGAGACAAATTAAGTTATAAAATTGGTAAGGCTGGTAAACCTGCTGGAGACCTAACAGGTACAGATTTTGAAGCAATAAGAGCAAATAGAATATCTGTTACTCCTCTTTACTGGAATATGACTGATTTAAGTAAAACTAAAGGCGATCTACCTGATGTTTAAATTCCTATATAGATTCAGTGCTGGATTTTGTATGGGAATAGCAGAAATAACACCTGGAATTTCTGGAGCAACAATTGCAGGAATTTTCAATGTTTACAAACCATTTATCAAGGTACTATCTTTTTTTAACCCCAAAAAACTTTTTGGTAATTTTAAAAATTTTGGAAAAAATATAAACCTACCTTTTATGATACCTTTGATGCTTGGGATGATAATCTCAATATATGTTTCAGCATTTGGGATCACTTACCTCATAGAAAATCAACTAATCTTTTTTAAAATATTCCTGTCAGTGGTTATGGTATTTGCAGTAATAAAAAATTGCATAATGGATCAGAAGTTATCTGACTCCAATCAATATTTTTTTAGTTTTATTCTAGGTATGCTGATAGCTCTCCTTGTAGCCTTTAGTCTAGTACAACTTGACTTTAATAATAGGTTTTTGCTTATTATTGCTGGATTTTTGGGCTTCACTGCGTTTATATTGCCAGGTATTTCAGGAGCATTAGTCTTATTGCTACTTGGAATTTATCAAGAAATCACATGTGGAATAAAAAGTTTAGACATTATTGGACTCTTGCCTTTTATAGTGGGAATGCTACTTGCTTTTTTTGTTGTCCCATCGAAAATAATTGAGAGATTTAAAACAAATGAGCATCAAATTAAAGTCTTATTTTCTGGTTTAATTTTAGGATCTATTCCTGCTGTTTGGATTCACCTTAAGCCGTCCGAAAATCTCTGTTATGTTTCTTTGAGCATTTGAATTTTATTTTTTACATTTGCATATTTTTCTGCTTCAGGCATAGCATCTTTTTTTTGAGTTAGGTTAGGCCATTTTCTAGATAGATTATCATTAATTTCAACAAATGGTATTTGATCAGGAGGTAGTTCATCCTCAGCATAAATTGCTTTAACTGGACAGGCAGGCTCACATAGCCCGCAATCAATGCATTCCTCAGGATTAATCACTATAAAATTTTCTCCCTCATAAAAACAATCAACAGGACAAACTTCTACACAATCGGTATGCTTACAATTGATACATGCATCGGTTACAACAAAAGCCATAGAGTTTATTTTACTTAATAAAGTAACTATTCTGTTCTTATTGGGGTTAAAAAAGTTATTTTCAATGTAGACTAAAATCTGATTTTATGATCTAATACTGTATATACATACACTATATAGGAAAAACAATGGCAGATACAAAAAAACAATCACTTGATAATGCATTAAAACAAATCGAAAAAGAATATGGTCAAGGTACAATCATGAAGCTTGGCACCAAAGATATTGTTGAGGTAGGATCCATATCAACTGGATCCTTTGGTCTAGACAACGCTTTGGGTATAGGGGGGCTGCCAAAAGGTAGGGTTGTTGAAATTTATGGACCAGAATCTTCAGGAAAAACTACTTTAACTCTTCAAGTTATAGCTGAGTGTCAAAAAGCTGGAGGTAGTGCTGCTTTTATTGATGCTGAGCATGCTCTTGATCCAGAATATGCAAAAGCATTAGGTGTAGACATTGATGAGCTTGTTGTTTCCCAAC
The DNA here is from genome assembly GCA_002715375.1 of Halobacteriovoraceae bacterium. Lineage (GTDB taxonomy): Bacteria > Bdellovibrionota > Bacteriovoracia > Bacteriovoracales > Bacteriovoracaceae > UBA7317. The sequence goes on along the minus strand of PAZA01000010.1, from coordinate 26,311 downwards.
CAGATACAGGGGAACAAGCACTTGAGGTAACTGATACATTAATTCAAAGCAAAAGCTTAGATGTTATTGTGGTTGATAGTGTTGCAGCTCTTGTTCCAAGAGCAGAACTCGAAGGTGACATGGGAGATTCTCATGTTGGTTTACAAGCAAGGTTAATGTCTCAGGCATTAAGAAAAATCACAGGCAACATTCAAAAATCAAATACCATGGTTATTTTTATAAACCAAATAAGAATGAAGATAGGAGTTATGTTTGGAAATCCAGAAACCACAACTGGAGGAAATGCTCTTAAATTTTATTCAAGTGTAAGACTTGATATTAGACGAGTTGGAGCAATAAAAGATGCTGATGAAATAATAGGAAATGAAACAAGAGTTAAGGTTGTAAAAAATAAAGTTGCACCTCCATTTAAAGTTGTAGATTTTCAAATTCTCTATGGAAAAGGCATAAATAGGATAGGTGAAGTAATTGAATATGCAGTAAAAAAAGATATTGTTGAAAAATCAGGATCTTGGTACAGCTACAAAGGAGAAAAAATAGGACAAGGTCTTAATAAAGCTACTGAGTTCTTAAGAGAGAATACAAAAATCCTAAAGGAGATTGAAAAAGCTAGTTTGGAAGCTTAACTATTCTCTGAAATATATTCATCTATAACAGATTCTAAAACTGTCAGAGGAAGCACTCCATTCATTAGAACTGCTGAGTGAAAATCTTTAATATTGAATCTATTGCCCAATTCATTCTTAGCTTTTTCTCTCAGTTCAAAAATTTTAATTCTACCAACCATGTAAGCTGTTGCTTGTGCAGGCCAAACTATATATCTTTCTATTTCAGATTCGGCTGCACTTCTAACTTGCCCAGCATTATCTATCATATATGTTATTGCCTCTTCTCTAGTCCAGCGCTTAGAGTGAATCCCTGTATCAACTACAAGTCTTGCTGCTCTAAAAAGCTCTGACTGCAATGATCCGATCATGTCATATGGATCAGTAACTAAACCTGCTTCTATAGCTAGCCTTTCAGCATAAAGGGCCCAGCCTTCTGTGAATGCTGATGTTGTATAACCAAATTTATTCCAAAGTGTTTGATTCTTATTTTCTTGGTTTAATGCTATTTGTAAGTGATGGCCTGGAACAGCTTCATGAAATGAAAGCGCTGGCATGCCAAAAGTTTGTGTGGCTTTTATGTCATATAAATTTGCAAACCAAGCAGCTGGTCTTGATCCATCGAGTGAAGATCTCTCATAATATCCACCTGCTGCACTTTGTTCAGAAAATATAGGTATTCTTTTAACTACTACTTTTGCTTCCGGTAGCTCATTGAAATAGTCTGGTAACATTTTATATGTTTCTTCATTAATTCTTGTATACTCATCAAGAATTGCTTGTCTTCCCTCATCTGAATCTTCAAATAAAAATCTTGGGTCATTATTCAATTCAGCAAATATATCAGAAAGAGGTCTTTCTATGTCATAGCCTTCGGACACCAATATACTTATTATCTGAGTTTGAATTTCATCAACTAATTCAAGTCCTAGGGAATGAATCTCATCTGCAGTTAAATCTGTAGTGGTATAAATTCTAAGCCTATGTTTGTAGTAATCTTCACCATTAGGCAAAGCCCAAACTCCATCTCCTTCTCGAGCATTAATGGAATTTTCAGAAAGCAGCACCCCTAATTCTTCATAAGATTCTTTAAACTCATCGATAGCGATAGATAAGTCAGCTAGCATATCGTTTTTTAGACCATCTGAAATTTCTAAGTTATCAATGCTATCTAAAAAACTTAGAAAAATTGGATGTTGATCATTTGTTACTTCAACTAATTCTTGAATTTGAATTAAACTTTTATCGTAAACAAATTTAGGAGAATAAATCCCTTCCTCAGCTCTTTTTTTCTCAAATTCCATTAGTTGTTTTATAGCCAAAGGTATTTGTCTTACACGTTTAATATAATCTTCAGCATCTTTCTTATTTTCTAACTTATGCTTATCAGTGATGAAGTTAACAAAGTAAACATGAGTACCATAAAACTGAATGAATGGACCCATATGAAATCTAAAATTTTCGAAGCCCATTTTTTCAATTTCAGCAGAAAATTTTGCAACTTCAAGATTAAGTTTTGTTCTTGTGCTTAATTCAGATTCATCAAAGGCATTAAGCTGAGAGTAGTATTCTAAGAAATCTTGATGATTTATTTCAGCTGTCTCAAGAGAATAGTCATCGAGTTTTTCATTATGATTTGTTAGCCAGTCAAGATCATGAATGCCAAGATCAGTTAAGCGTTCTGGACTATTAAGAAGAGGATCAATTACAGAATCATCTAGAAATTTATCGACTATATTATCAGAAGGAGAAGCAACATCTTTTAAATAGTCCTTCAAGGCTATCTTCGCAAAAAAACTTGGATTGAAAGTTAAAATTGTCAGAAAAGCTAAAAGCACTGAACCAAGCAAAAATCCACCTATAGTCGTAAAAAATCTAATCATTTTAATTTCTCCATTTTTTGTTTAATCTCATCAATCGTTAACTCTGATTTTACATTACCTGATCTGACAGTAAATTCATAATGATTTTTATTGTAATTATTAGGACCAATAATTATTGAAAAGGGTATGCCTAACATTTCATGCTCCGAAAACTTAATTCCAGCTCTAAGGTCTCTATTGTCAAGCAGCACATCATGCCCTGATTTTTTTAATATTTCATATACATTTTCGCATTCTTCTAGAACTTCCTTCCTTTTCGGGTCTAAACAAATAATATTTATATGAAAGGGAGCAATAGAATATGGCCAAATAATTCCTATATCATCATGATTCTGCTCAATAGAAGCCGCAACAATTCTTGAGATACCAATACCATAACAACCCATATATAGATTTTGTTCCTGACCTTTCTCATTTTTTAATGAGACTTTCATTTTTTCACTATATTTTTGACCAAGTTGGAAAATGTGTCCAACCTCAATTCCTCTTTTCACTTGAAGCTTTCCATGTCCGTCAGGAGACTCTTGACCATTCAATTCACTTGGATCTTTTTTATAGTCAAGAACTTCTACGTTCGCTGCAAAATCACTTGAATCACTTATTGCGATAAGATCTTCTCCAGAATCGGCAATAATGTGAAATTCTTCACTAACATCACCTCCTATTACTCCAGCATCAGCTTTTACTATTCTGTATTCGAGTCCTATTTTATTGAAAGCTGCAATGTAAGCGTTTTTCATATTTTCATAACTTTTAATCAGCCCATCTTGATCGATATCAAAACTATAAGCATCTTTCATAACAAACTCTCTTGACCTCATTACACCGAATCTAGGTCTTATTTCATCCCTAAATTTTGTTTGTATCTGATAAAGATTTACCGGTAATTCTTTATAACTAATTGGATAGCTTTTAAATATATCGCAGATTACTTCTTCATGAGTTGGGCCAAGCACAAAATCTCGTTCAGACCTATCTTTAAATTTAAGTAGCTCTTTGCCGTAATCATTATATCTTTCTGATTTTTTCCATAGCTCAGCTGGTTGAACCATAGGCATTAGAATTTCTTGAGCATCGAATGAATTCATACTCTCCCTTACGATATTTTCTACTTTTTTGAGAACCCTTAGACCGATTGGCAACCAATTATATATTCCAGAGGCAGTTTTCTTTATCATTCCACTCCTTATCATTAATTTATGACTTGCAAGTTCAGCATCTGAAGGCTCTTGCTTTGTAGTAGGTACGAAAAATTTCGAGAAATACACTATAATCTCCTCAATCAATTATATAGTAATAAAGAGAGTAAATAATGAGAACTAATTTTTGTGATGAATTAAATAAAAAGTTTATTGGAAAAGAAGTAACAATCTGTGGCTGGGTTCACAGAAGAAGAGATCATGGGGGAGTAATATTTCTTGATATGCGCGACACAACTGGCATTGTTCAGATTGTTGTACGACCTGAAGCTATAGAGGCTTTCAAAATTGCTGAGCAAGTAAGATCTGAGTTTGTCTTAAAAATTAGTGGCAGTGTTGAAGAAAGGCCAGAAGATTCAGAAAATACTTCTCTTACAACAGGAGAGATTGAAATTGATTGTATTTCTCTAGAGGTTCTTAATACTGCGGAAACTCCTGCCTTTCCCTTAGATCAATCAATGGAAGTGGGTGAAGATGTGAGGTTAAAGCACCGAACACTTGATCTTAGAAGACCAAAAATGCAATTAAACCTTCGAACAAAATCTAAACTCACCAAATCAATTAGAGATTATCTTGAAAAACATTCTTTTGTTGATATTGAAACACCTATTTTGACTAAAGCTACTCCAGAAGGAGCACGTGACTACTTAGTTCCCAGTAGAACAAGTTCTGGCAATTTTTTTGCTTTACCTCAATCTCCTCAATTATTTAAACAAATGTTAATGATTTCTGGTTTTGATAGATACTATCAAATTGCAAGATGTTTTAGAGATGAAGATCTTAGAGCTGACCGACAACCAGAGTTTTCTCAAATTGATATAGAAGCTTCTTTTGTAAGTGAAGATGATGTGATGAAATTATCAGAAGACATGATTAAACATGCCTTTAAAGAAGTGCTTGATTTTGAAATAAAAAAAGTCCCAAAAATAAAGTGGTCTGATGCCATGGAGCAGTTTGGTTCAGATAAGCCAGATCTCAGGAATCCACTTAGACTTATAGAAATAGCAGAAATTTTCAAAGAGGAAGAATTTAAAGTTTTCTCAGATCCTGCAAATGATTCTGAATCAAGAATAGCAGCTTTAGTAATTGAAAATGGAGATAGTATTGGTAGAGGCCAAATTGATAGATATACAGAGTATGTAAAAGAATTTGGCGCTAAGGGTTTAGCATATATAAGAGTTGAGGAAGCTAGTATATCTGGACTAAACTCCCCGATTCTTAAATATCTATCTAAAAAATGTTTAGAGAGCATTCTAAATAATTTGGAACTTAAAAAGGACTCTTTAGTTTTCTTTGGCGCTGGGGACAAGAAGATAGTTAACGATTATATGAGCAAACTTATTTCTAGAATAGGTTTAGATCTTAGCTTGCTGGATGATGGTTATGAATTTTGCTGGGTAACCGATTTTCCAATGTTTGAAAGGTCTTCAGATGGAACCTTAACTTCTCTTCACCATCCATTTACAAGCCCCGAAGAAGATGACCCAAAAAAATTAATAAAAATTGATCCAATAAAAATGAATTCAAGAGCATATGACATGGTTGTTAATGGAATTGAAATAGGGGGCGGGTCTATTCGTATTCACAGAAATGATACTCAAAAACAAATTTTTTCGATACTTGGTTTAACTGAAGAAGAAACAAAAGAAAAATTTGGCTTTTTTTTGAAAGCTTTAAAAACTGGATGTCCCCCACATGGAGGAATAGCATTTGGTCTTGATAGGCTCGCAATGATTATGACTAATTCTGAATCCATAAGAGATGTTATAGCATTTCCAAAAACTCAGTCAGCACTATGCCTTCTAACTGAAGCGCCTGGATCAGTCCCTGATAAGAGTCTTGAAGAGTTGAAAATAGAAAGGAAAGAAGATTAATGGCTGGCCATTCAAAATGGGCGAATATTAAGCATCGTAAAGCTAGACAAGATGCAAAAAGGGGCGCCGTATTCACAAAAATTATTAGGGAACTTACAGTTGCTGCCAAAGATGGTGGTCCAGTAATTGAGGATAACCCAAGATTGCGATTGGCATATGATAAAGCCCTCTCTGCTAATATGGCTAAAGATACTATTAATAGAGCCATCCAAAGAGGAGCTGGGGGCCAAGAAGGTCAAAATCTAGAAGAAGTAATATACGAGGGATATGCTCCTGGAGGTATTGCAGTTTATATAAAAACTCTAACAGATAATAAAAATAGAACTGTCTCTGAAATCAGACACGCTTTTACCAAATATGGAGGCAATCTCGGCACATCAGGAAGTGTAGCGTATTTATTTCAAGCCAAAGGCAAACTTTTAATAAATTCAGATGCAGCAAATGAAAAATTATATGAAGTTGCTATAGAAAATGGAGCAGATGATATTAATGATGTGAGTAAAAGCAAGACAGAGATTGTATGCAAACCTACAAACATTTCACAAATAAAAGAGATAATTGAAAAAGCTGGTTTTGAAATTGATGCATCTGAAATAGTTATGGAGGCAGAAAATAATATATCTTTAGATCAGGAACAATCAGAAAAGAACATGAAATTAACAGATGCACTTGAGGATCTTGACGATATCCAAGAAGTATTCACAAATGCAGACCTAGATGAATCGGTATTTGAGGCATGACAATAAATCAAAGAAAAAAAGGACATGATTTTGAGAGGAAAATTGCAAAGAAATTGCAAGAGGACCTTAGGCTAGTAAAACCAATTCGCAGAATATTAAATCAGTATCAAGAAAAAAATCATCCAGACCTAAGGCTTGGTAGATGGAATATTGAATGTAAAGCATATAAGAAGGGATTTGAGCCAGCATCAGCTTGGTGGGAGCAGGTTTTAGATGTTACAAAAGAGGGTGAATTCCCAGCTCTTGTTTATAAATTTGATAACAAGCCAATAAGAGTAAGAGTGCATGCAAAAAATGTTAATGAAATCCTTGCAGACGAATCAAAGCTATTGGATCTAAATTGGGAAAGTTTTACATATTTATTAAGAAAACTTTATTCTAAAGATTTAGAGGAGCATGAAAAATGAATATTGATGGATTAGAATTGTTGCTTCAAGCATCTTTGCCAGTTCAGATAATACTAATTATTCTCTGCATTGCATCATTGCTGTCATGGGTTTTAATCTTTGAAAAATATTTCACATTATCAAAATCCACAACTATTTCTCATGATTTGGAAGATCGTTTTTGGAAAGGTGAAAAAATTGGCGATTTATACGCAGAACTTAAAGAAAAGGATGTTTCTGATTTGGAAACATCTGAATTAATTCTAGTTACTACCTATGAAGAACTCAAACAGAAAAAAAACTCAGATAGTTCGGTTGAGTCTGCTGAAAGACTAATAAGAGTTGTAGCAAGTAGAGAAGAAGAAAGGTTATCAAATAATTTATCTATGTTAGCTACTATTAGTTCAAGTGCTCCATACATTGGTTTATTGGGGACAGTCATTGGAATAATAAATGCTTTTCAGGGGCTTTCAACGACTGCTCAATTGACTTTAAGTTCGGTTGCGCCTGGTATATCAGAAGCATTAATTGCTACAGCAGTTGGCTTGTTAGCAGCAATACCAGCTTTAATAGCTTATAACCAGTTTTCGAAAAAGCTTGATAATTTAATAAACGGTTCACTTGCTTTTGCTGAGGAGATCATAACTCAAATTAAAAAATAGACTAATGTTAATTGAAAAACGAAATAGAAATCAAACAAGGATAATTAATGAAATTAATGTTGTTCCTTATGTTGATATTATGTTGGTTTTACTTGTTATTTTTATGGTGGTAACTCCATTAGCAATGCAAGGTTTAGAGATTAATCTTCCCAAGACTCAGGCAGATCAAATTGATTTAGAACAGTCACAACCCTTTGTGATTGATGTAAATGAAAATGGATTATATTTTATTGAAGAAGATGGAAATTTTGTTCAAGTATCTTTAGGATTCATTGAGGATAGATTCTCAAAAATAATAATAACAAACCCACAGATTGAAATAATTGTAAGAGGCGATCAAGATACTTCATACCAATCAATAGCAGAACTACTAAGTGTTCTTAATGCTAATGGCGCTAATAATTTTTCACTCGCTACTCAGCCATGATTAAATGGCTTTCTGCTCTTATCCTATCTATTCTTATACATTGTTTAATTTTTTTAATTTATAGTTTTTTAGATTCCATTGAAGAGAGCGAAGTAGATAGAAAAATTACAAATGTTTCATTTATTGAATCAATCGATATTGAACAAAATGCACCTGAAGTCCCAAAAGAAAATACTAATGATGAAGAGAATATAGAAGAAATAACCTCTCCAATTAAACCAAAAACTGAGATCAAAGAAACCAAAATTGACAATTTAGATCAATATCTGTCTGAAGAAAAAGAGCAGGAATCTCAAGATGAGGTACAAGATCTTGTAAATAAAATTAGCGCTCAAGTTATTAAGGATATTGAAAGTATTTGGATAAGACCAAATAATATTAGCGAAGGAATGTATGCCGATTTTAGTCTATCTCTAGATCGATTAGGAAATATAAATAGCTTCAATATTTTGCGTTCAAGTGGAAGCGATGTATTTGATAGGGCAGCAATGAATGCAATTAAAAAGTATAAAAAAATTAAATATATTAAAGATATTGATGATGAAATGTATAGAATTTACTTTGCAAACTTTACACTTAGATTTAAGCCAAAATGATTAGAATTTTAATTTTATTGTTTCTTAATTTATCTTTATTTTCCGATCTCGTTCTAGAAATAACCGAAAGCTCAAATCAGCCAATAAAAATTGCGATATTACAAAAAAATGAAAATTCTTTTGAAGGTCAGGAGATCATTAATATTATTTCGAATGATCTGACCAGGACGGGAGAATTTGATGTGTTATCTCCTGATCAGCTTTTGAGCATTCCAATGAATGAGTCAGAAGTAATTCAAAGGGATTGGTTATTGCTGGATGTTGATTCAATTATATTTGTTGAAACCAAGCAAAGTGAATATGCTCTTGATATTAACTATTCAATATTCAATGTTAGTTATAATGAAACTGAGGATAAGCGGAGAGTCTTGGGACTTCCTGATAATATACGCCAGTCAAGTCATTATGTTTCTGATGGACTCTATGAGTTCTTTTTTGGAATCGAAGGCATATCGTCTACCAAACTTATGTACGTAGCTAAAAACTCAAATGTGTATAGGCTAATGATTAGTGATGCCGATGGTTTTAATGAACAAGTCCTTTTAAAATCTAATAAATCGATAATATCGCCGACATGGTCTCCTGATGCAGAAGATATTGCTTATGTATCTTTTGAGAATAATAGAGCCCAAGTTTTTACACAGAATCTTGCGTCTGGAAAGCGGGATCTTGTGCTTAGTTCAAATTTTTCCGTTAGTTCCCCCGCGTGGTCGCCCGACAAAAAATATTTAGCATTTACATCTACAATGGATGGCAACTCAGAAATTTATGTTATTGAATTAAAAACAAAAAAGATGTCTAGATTAACTGAAAATTTTGCAATAGATACCGAGCCTGCATGGTCTCCAGATGGAAAGAAAATCATATTCACATCTGACAGAGCAGGATCACCACAAATATATGAAATAGATCCAAGGACAAGAATTAAACGAAGATTAACAACAGAAGGAAGCTATAACGCAAGAGCATCATATTTAAACAAAGATGAAATAGTTTTTGTCCACAGAAATAACGAAAGTTTCAATATCGCAAAACTTAATATTAAAACAAGAGATCTTGAAGTTTTAACAACCACACAAAATGATGAAAGTCCATGCATCGCCCCAAATGGGAATGTTATAATATATTCAACGAAAGATGGTAACCTATCTTATTTGGCAGGTGTTAATATAAGTAGCAAGGTCAAATTTAGACTTCCAGCTTTGTATGGAGAGTTAAAAGAACCTGCATGGTCACCATTTTTGAGGTAATTATGAAAATTTTTTTTATATCTTTATTATCAATTCTATTTATATTTGCTTGTTCATCAATTGAAACTGTTGATGTTCAAGAAACAAAAACTGTTGATTTAACAACAACAAGTTCAAATGAATCTGTAGATTCAGTTAGTTCAATAGAAAATTTGAACATAGGTGAACCACACTCAAGAGTCTATTTTGATTATGATGATGATACTTTGAGAGAAGATTCATTAACTGACCTTCTTTCAATTTCAAAACTCATGAAAGAAAATACAAATTACACACTCTTGGTTGAAGGCCATGCAGATGAACGTGGAACAAGAGAATATAATCTGGCTCTTAGTGAAAGAAGAGCAAAGGCGATCGAGGATTTTTTAGTTACTTCAGGAGTTTCCCCATTTAACATAGAAGTTGTTGGTTACGGTGAAGAAAAACCTGTAGATAGCTCCTCCAACGAATCGGCATGGTCAAAGAACAGAAGAGCTGAACTATATTTTATTAAGTAGTGAGATATTTATTCCTGCTATTTTCAATCTGTCCTTTTGTTTTCTCTCAAAGTGACGATGATAAAGCATTTGTAGATTTGTATCTGAAAATACAAGCTTTAGAAAAAGAAATTGCTGTTCTAAGAAATGAAGTTGAGATTCTGGAAACCCAAGTAAATTTTTATCAAGATCAAAATAGTGCATTGATAGATGAATTAGACTCAAGATTAATATCACTTATGTCTGTTGAAGATTTAAAATCCTTCCGGACAGATGAGGAACCTCAATCACAAACTTTGAATAGCTATGAGCAAGCTATAGTTTTAATCCAAAAAGGAAAATTAGATGAAGCTCTCACAGCTCTAAACGTTTATGTTCAAAATGCTGAAGATTCAGATGAAACTCCTCTAGCTTATTTTTGGCTTGGTGAGATAAATTTTAGTAATGGGGATCTTGCCGTGGCAACACAAAACTTCAATACACTAATTGGGTTGTATCCAGCTCATTGGAGAGTACCCTTAGCAAAGTACAAATTAGGAATTATATATTTAGAACAAGGAAATAAAGGAAGAGCAATTGCCCAATTTGAAGAAATAATAAAAGATTATCCCGAAAGTTCTGCTGCAAAAGCTTCCAGAGATTCATTAAGTAGTCTAGAATAGTTCGTCTGAATTTGGGTCGTTAGCTCAGCTGGTAGAGCACCGGGCTTTTAACCCGTTGGTCATAGGTTCGAATCCTATACGACCCACCAAATTTAAGTATCTTTTGTCATGTCAAATTATGTTTAATTGTTGTAAAAGAAACAAACTAATGTAACATAACTCTTATATTTATAAGGTCTTAGTAGATGCATATTAAAAGAAAAATAAGTTTACTATTTTCTGCATTATCAACAGTAATATTAGTTGCCTGCGGAGGTGGAGGAGGCAGTTCATCACCAGAGCCATCACCAACACCAGCTCCAACACCGGCACCAACACCAGCTCCAACACCGGCTCCAACTCCAGCTCCAACACCAGCTCCAATGGAGGCAAGCTTACTATCAACAACAATCGACGGAAATGCATACGAAGTCATTCAAATTTCTAATGCTAATTCAGGCTCTACGCCTGGTGGAACAGCCAATGCTGGAATAAAAACTGTTTATGTTTTCACACCTGATGGCACAGAGAATGGAGTTGCTACCTATGAAGGGACTGTATGGCCATATATAACATATAGTCAAGATGCAAGTACAATTATCGTCCCAGAAAGTATATCAGCTACCTTTACAGTAAATTCAGAAAATCATGTTTTGATAAATAATCAGCCTATATACCAATATGCAGGTGATGAAACTGGTTCAGATGTAAATGGTAATGGTAATGGTGGTGTGTGGTATGTAATTCAAGCAGATGGAACCAGTTTGGAACCTGACCCAACACCAACACCAGCTCCAACACCAGCGCCAACACCAGCCCCAACTCCAGCTCCAACTCCAGCTCCAACACCAGCTCCAACACCAGCGCCAACACCAGCTCCAACACCGGCACCAACTCCAGCCCCAACTCCAGCTCCAACACCGGCACCAACACCGGCACCAACACCGGCACCTTCAGGGCTTGCAGTAAGTGGTGATATAGGTGTAAATGGACCCTTCACACTTGATTCGGATGTAAACAGTCCAGATATTACAAATATAGAAAATGGTTTTACTAATCGAGCGCAATTTGTAGAAGATAATTCAACAATCTTAGGTTGGATGGGAGATTCTGATGAGTTAGAAGTATTTCAAGTTATAGCTCAGAGTGGAGGTTCTGTCACTTTAGAACTTGAAATAATAAATCATGACGGTGACAGTAGTGATACAACAAATAATGCAGATATTGATATTTATGTAGTTGATACAGAAGAAAATACTGTTTCATCAGGAGCAGGCTTAGGGAAAACTGAAACTGCAGAACTACCTGTTGGCAACGGAACGATATATTACCTAATTATAGATCATTGGAGAGGCTATAACTCTGTTCCATCATCTTATGTAATTACACAGACACCAAATTTCGCAACAACAACAGATCAAAAAGAAGCAACAGATCGATCAAATGCTGATTTTAGCTTGGATAAAATATTAGTTGTCAAAAAGTCAATGCCACCAGAACTGATTATTGATTTTAATGCAACCGAAAATGAACTTACACAAAGCATGGGCAATAGATCTGGTAGTTTAGTGGAAATTACTCCAGAAGAATTAAGCGAAATGGCAGGTTTGCCTTCTGATGAAAATTATACATCAAGATTAAAGGAAGATTTTCCAGATGCATATGCAAAGGGAAGATGGCAAAAATCTCTATCTATTTTACAATCTAGGTCACCAAATTTAGCAATTGAACCTGATTGGAAAATGTATACACATGCAGAACCATTCCAGGCTGATCCTAGCTACAACACATATCAATGGTGGAATTTTGATGTTACTAATCTTCCGGAAGGCTTAGATATGATTGGTCAGGAAGTTAAGCCTATTAATGTAGGTGTTATTGACTCAGGAAGCCCAAGTCTAGATGATCCAAGTTTTGAGAGATCAACTTTTTATCCAGATTGGGGTTGGGATATGGAAGACAACGATACTGATCCAATGGATGAAGAATTTCTTTTATCTGACTTTAGTCACGGAATTCATGTTGGTAGTACTATAGCAATGCTTAATGATGGATTGGATGGTAATGGAATGGGGGCAAGAATCACTCCAATTAGAGTTTGCTATCAAGGTGGATGTGGAAATACTTATGATTCATATTTATTTATTAATGGAGATGCAAATCAATCAAATACATACTTTAAGGAAAGGGTAGGAGACAATCTTGGCATACCAGTTAATCAAGTAACTGAAAAATTACATTCAATAAACATGAGCTATGGCGGTGGTGGCAGCCAAACATCACAAGCTTGTGTTAAATTAGCGGATTTATCTGAATCAGGAATATTGGTGGTTTCATCTTCTGGGAACAGTGGTATTGGTTCAATTGGTTATCCTTCATCGTGTCCAACCGTCTATTCCATTGGCGCAACTAATGGAACAGACAGAAGGTCAAGTTATTCTTCCACAAATCAATATGTAGATTTTGCTGCTCCTGGAGGAGAATATTCAGATTGGAATGCTGATGGGGTTGATGATTTAGTTTATGCCTATGCTTATTGGGAAAATTATGTCATGAATAGTAATAATGGTAATTTTATGATTGGAGCTCAAGGAACATCAATGGCTTCACCTCATGCTGCCGGGATCCTTGGCCTAGTAAAATATTATTATGAAGAAGTAGCAAAACCCTTTGAAACAAACACTTCACTACCAACAATACTTAAGTATACACAAGTTGATAAAATGCTAAGAGCTAATTTATTAACTAATGATGTTAACAAGGAAGCAAGAGATAATGATCCAACAGCCAGGCCTGGTTGGGATGAGCACTTAGGTTATGGAATTATTGATTTAGAGAAGGGTCTTAAATCAATAGATGCTTTTAATAGTGGCTACTTTACAAGTTTTGACAGTCTCCCTTACTACGAAGGTCCAGCTCTCGTAACATTAGATGCTGCAAGTTCTTATGAAGGCACATTTACTATTACTCCTAACGGAGCAGCTGGTTCAGGATTTAATACTGTGACCTATTCATATGTAGACGAATTTTTAGACGTGACTGACAATGGTTCTACCTACACAGTAAAAAAAGATCCCGACTACACATGGGCAGGGTGGGTAAATACACCAATTACTTTCAACTTTCCAATGGAAGCTGGGGCTGGTGTTCCATATGAAGGCTATGAGCTACTTTCAGTAGGAGTTAATGTAATATTCCATGTAATTGGAAGTGCTTACGATGTTAATTTTCCAACTTTAAAGGCCCGTTTATTAGATGATGTTGGAATTTTGATTGCAGAATCCACTTCTTCAGTAACTGATGGAGTAGGAGCATTTGTTTTTGATGAATTGACTGCAGGAACCTATAGATTGACTATCGGTTCAGATATAAATGGGGATAATTCATGGGGTGGTCCAGGAGAAATGTCAGGTTCTAGTGACTTATTTGAAATTACAAATGCAAATGTTACAGTTGATATAGATCTTGCGCCTGAAAAAACTGGGGTTGCTAATAGTGCACCAGTTATAACATCCACACCAACTACTGTTGCTTTTGTCGGTTCTACATACATTTATGGTGTAGATGCTTCAGATGCAGATGCAGATGATCTTACATATTCATTAACTGTCTATGATTCAAATGGTGATGAAATAGATTCTTTCTTATCCTTTGGAGCATTTCCGTGGCCAGCAACCACATTATCAGGCACTCCAACTGCTGATGATGTAGGAGTCTATACTGTGAGAATAGTAGTGACAGATGGTACTGATGCTGCTGTTCAAGAATATAGTTTAGAAGTAAAACAAAATTAATCTCAAATGACAAAAGAAAAAGATTCCATATTGGAAGAATTTCTTAATTCTATCTCACCAGAATATGACTTTGATAAAAGAATGGCTCCAAAAGAACCAAATTATGCTCAAGAAAATTTCTGGGCAGCCTTACCAAATATACCTTCTGCTGCGAACTTTAAAATTGAAGGATCAAATGAACCTGGGAGTTTAAAAGAAGTAGACTGTTTTTTTATTCACCCAACTGGTTTTTTTCTTAAAGATTGGAATTTTGACATTTCTAAAGATTCTTCAACTTTTCAAAGAACTGAACTTATGTTGGCTACTCAAGCATCTGTATTTAACGAATTATCAAATATTTTTGCACCTGAGTATAGACAGGCAACATTTGCTGCAATTTCTTCAAATAAAAAAAATAATAGTTCTCTTTCTTTAGAATTAGCCTATCAAGATGTTAAGAAATCACTTTTATACTACATAGAAAATTTAGCGACTAACAGACCCCTAATTTTAGCTTCACATAGTCAGGGATCATTGCACGCGCAAAGACTTTTTTCTGAAGAATGTTTTCACCCATATTTCAAAAAAAACTTAATCGCAGCATATCTTATTGGCTATCCTCTTGAGAAAGATTACATTAATTATCTCGGCTATGATATATCTTTTTCTGAAGAACAGATTAAGCCAATTATTCAGTTTCAGACAATAGGAGAGGGCGGAAAAAGACAAAGATTAAAATTCTGGATGTACGATGGTTCTGGCTACTCTCTTCAACCAATCAATAAACTCGCTACTACAAATCCGATTTCTTGGAACAATTCACCGGATTGGCATGAATCAAAGTTTGATTCCTTAGTCATGCCAAAAATTACAGGACCCTCAATTTTTATTGATTATCATCGTAAAGAGAGTGCTAATACCCAAATAAAAGAAATATGGATGCCAACAAATCAAGAATTTTCTGCAAAAATAAGCATAGATGGCCATGTTGAAGCTAGAGGACCAACTATTGATAGAATCTTAGCCAAGGATATTGGCTGGAATAAAGATTTGCATATATGGGACTATCAAATTTTCTGGAATCATATAAGAAAGAATGTTAAAAAAAGGATCAATACCTTTTTAGGGAAATAATTGAAGCTAAATAATCTTGAAAAAATTTCATTTGGACTTGGTGGTGGAGTGAATGCCATCAAAACAGATTTTTTTGTTTTCTATCTAGGAGTCTACTACCTAACAATTATTGGCTTGAATCCATTACTTACAGGAATTGCATTATTTGTAGCTTTAGTTTTTGATGCTGTAACAGATCCGCTTATAGGAGCATTTTCAGATAGATTAAAAACAAGATATGGGCGTCGTCACTTGCTGATGTTGTTATCATTAGTACCAATATCAATTAGTTATATCCTTTTATTTATTCCTGACTCATCTTGGGCAGAGAGCGAGATAAAGCTTTTTCTTTGGTTACTTTGTTTTACGATACTAACAAGATTTTCTGTAACTCTTTTTGATATACCTCATAGAGCACTAGCAGCTGAAATACCTGATTCCTACGAAGATAAAGCAAAAATCATGTCACTCAGAGAAGGATTTCAATCCTTAATAGCTCTTTCTCACTCTTTCATTATTTTGCCATTGTTGAATTTTAATCCTGATTCGTCTTCCTGGTTAAATATTGGTATTTTAGGCGCAATTTTAATGTTTGTTTTTGGAATTATATCGATTATAGGAACAAGAAAATTAATACCAAATTTAAGAACTTGGAATGAAAACATTACTGCTAAATACAATTCAAGATGGAAAAGATTAAGCCTTGAAATAGGGTTTGTTTTTAAAAATAAAACATTATTAATATTTCTTTTAGGCTCTATTTTTATTCAAATTTCTTGGGGATTAGCTAATAGTTTAACATTTTTGACTCACACAAAATTTTGGGGCTTTGAGCCAATACAGTTACAGCAATTTATAATATTTTATTTTTGTTCAGCAATTTTGAGTTGGTTTTTAACACCTAAGCTTGTAAATATTTTTGAAAAAAAACATATAGTAATTTTTAGTCTTATTATTATTGGGTTATTTCAATCTTTACCGTTTATTCTCTATACAATCGACTTAGTGCCTGAACAAGGAAGTAAGGAGTTACTCATTTTTTTATCCATACCCCTCTTTATTACAAGCACCTTCGCATTAATCAGTCTAATGACAAGAGAATCAATGATTCCTGATGTCATAGATGCAATACATCTAGAGTCAAAGATAAGACAAGATGCAACTATAAGTTCATTAACATCCTTTTGTGCAAAGTGCATGACTGGATTTGGACAATTTTTTTCAGGTTTTATTCTTTGGTTAATTGCATTTCCCAGGGGAGATATTGAGCCAACATCACAACAACAAGAATCTTTAGCATTTTTTCAAGGTCCAATGATTTTGATTCTTTTTCTAATACCTATTTTTATTTTTTTCCACTATTCGATAACACGAAAAAAGCATAGAACAATTAAAGAAGGTTTACAGGATTTTTAAGTTGAGGTTAAAATCTAATTTCATTAATTAAGGGTTAAAAATGGATGTAAAAGAAGCAATAAAAAAAAGACGATCTGTGAGAGGTTTTTTAGATAAGGAAGTAAATATTGAAACTGTAAAAGAAATTTTAGAGATCTCTAAAAGAGCACCCTCAGGAGTAAATTCACAACCTTGGAAAGTTTATGTAATTACAGGCAAATCCAAAGATAATCTTATTAGAGAAGCTTGTGATAAATTTGATAATGGACAAATGGAAAATGAGCTATATCAAGTTTATCCTGAAGAGAGGCCAGATTGGTATAAAGATAGACAAAGAAAAACAGGCTTTGCTTTGTATGATGCTTTAGGAATTAAAAAAGAAGATATGGATAAGAGAGTCGCACAAGCAAAGAAAAATTATGAATTCTTCGGAGCACCCGTTGGCCTATTTATAACTGTCAATAAATCCGTAGGGCCAAACGGTTGGGGTCATGTTGGCCACCTCATACAGAATATATGCTTAACTGCTGTTGAAGCTGGATTAGGTACTTGTCTTCAAGAAGCATGGGCGGGCTTACCAACATTAGTGAAAGAGCATGTGGGTTATAGTGATGATGAAGTTCTTTGGTGCGGTATTGCTTTGGGTTATGAGGATGCTGATCATCCAGCAAATAGTTTTAGGACGGAGAGAGAGGAATTTGAAAGTTTTGCTAAGATTTTAAAATGAAAGAATTCGCTCTCCCAAGTCAACACAAAAATCTAAGAGGTGTTGTTTGGAGCGATGTAAAAAATCCAATAGGCACTGTTCAAATAGCTCATGGCCTAGCAGAATATCATGGAAGATATCATGAAGTAGCAGAATTTCTTAATAATAAGGGATTTATTGTCTACTGTAATGATCACTTAGGTCATGGTCTTAATATCTCAGATGGTAGCACTGAGGGTTATTTTAAAAAAGAAAGAGGTTATAGTGCAGTTGTAGATCAGCTAGCAGAAATGAATCTATATATCAGGAAAGAAAATCCTTCTCTGCGACATTATATGTTGAGTCACAGTCTTGGCACTCCACTAACAATTTCTTTACTTAAAAGGAATATCTCATTTAATGGTGTAGTTCTTAGTGCAGCGTTCAGTGTTAATTCAACTCTGCTATTTTTAAATAATTTACTTTTGTGGCCCGAGTATGCATTTAAAGATAAAAAAATGGTGAGCAAAGAGATGGAAAAACATACAACCCTAAAACATAATGCTTTTTTTAAACCAAACAGAACAACTCATGATTATTTATCAAGAGATAAAAGAAAAGTTGATGAATATATTGCTGATCCGTATTGCGGCTTTCCTAAAACAATTCAATTATGGAAAGATTTAATTTTAGGATTTAAGAATCTGTGGACAAATAAAAGCTTCGCTGAAATTGACTCAGAGACTCCATTTTTAATTATTACTGGAGACGAAGATCCAATAAATGATAAAGGTAAACAGGCTGAGGGAATATATAATTTATTTATTGATTGCGGATTTAAAGCTGAGTTTGAATTGTATCAAGGCATGAGACATGAACCTCTTACAGAAATAGATAGGAGAATAGTTTTTGATAGGGTTGCTAAATTTTTTAAAGAAAACGCTTAACTTCCTCTCTGTGGAAAGACATAAGTCTGAAGTATTAATATTCTTTCAGTAATTATTTCTCTGATTTTAAAATTGTTTCTAGCTATTCTTCTAGCTTCTTCAAGATCTCTTAATGCTTCTTCATATCTTCCTGAATAAAATAAAAATTCACTGTTGGTCAGGTGGTAGCCAAGCATGTTATTGCTATTTTTTTGAACAGTGCTCAGATCTTTTAATAAATGTATATCTACTGGACGATAAAATTTTATATCTTCTAATATTTGTTCAGCTGCTATGTAGTCTTCTTCAATGATGTAGGCATTCGCAAGATTATAGCTCAGAGGATAATTTCCTAAAGATACTTCAAGAAGGTTTTTAGTGTAATCTTTACTTTTTCTCACATTACCGGATTCAGTATAAACTTCCGCTATCGTTGTTTTTATTATTAGATTATCAGGATATTTGTCCTCTAGATTTTGAAGGATCTCTAAAGATTTAGTGAAATTAAGCTTTTTCATTTCTATAAGAGCTGAAAAGTATATATCCCCATCACTTTCACCTATCTCTTTCTCATACGCTCTTATTGATAAGTTATCTGTCATTAAGAATTTCACTCTATTTTTGATCAATTGAAAATTTAAACTATCCACTAAACCTCCCTCAGAACCTCTTGCTCTTTCACGAGACTCTGTAATTCTTCTAGTTGTAATAGGGTGGGTAAGAAGGAATTCTGGAATATTATCACCACTTAATCTTCTCAATTCTTGCATGTTCTTAAACATCTGAGCCATTTCATTCGTATCATAGCCAGAATTTTCAAGAGTTATGAAACCCTCTCTATCTGCTTCTGTTTCATACAATCTTGAAAACCTTAATTGTTGTGAAGCTAGAAGACCTTGCCCACCTAAAATTGCTGCAGGACTCCTTGTTGTAACTGCAACAACAATTGAAGCTAATATTGTGGCCATACTAGCATTACTTCTATCACTATTCTCTAGAATTTGCCTAGCAAAATGGCGTTGACTTAAATGAGCCAGTTCATGAGAAACTACAGAGGCAAATTGAGCCTCATTATCAGAATATTTAAATAAACCTGCATTAATTCCAATTATTCCTCCAGGAGCAGCAAAAGCATTTAATCTATTATCTTCAATTATCAAGACTTCAAATGTTTTTTTATTCACTTTGCTCTTCTCACCAATTTTATAGACAAAAAGCTCTGTCCACTCTTGAACAATAGGGTCATAAAGTATTTTTGCATCTCTTTTTAAATCTCGAAGAAATTGCCTTCCAAGAGCTTGCTCTTCAGTTTCAGAGACTGCCCCACTCAATCTGTCTCCAATTAGAGGCAACTCTATAGTTTTTTCCTGAGAAATGACTATATTTGTTAAGATTAGAAATATTACAAAATGAATAGTTTTTTTAATCATAAGAGTTAACTATAATTATTTGATAACTATTTTAAAGGAAGATTCAATAAATGAGATTAAATAATTTAATAAAAAATCAACAATTGATGTTTCTCTTGCTTGTATTACTTGTTGGATTTTCATCATTATGGGTAGTTGGAGATCTTTCTACACCTATACTAACAAGTATTGTTCTTGCCTTTTTATTTCGTCCACTTCATGTATATTTTACTAATATTGGAATTCCTAAGAGGATAAGTATATTTTTTACCTTTTTAATAGTAATGCTATTAGCATTTTTATTCCTGATGGTATTTGTTCCACTTTTTATAAATGAAATTCAGAGATACATCACTGAAATTCCAAATTTTCAGTCATTACGTGATCCACTCAGAAATGTCTTGGACCAAATTAATGTACCTATAGAATCCTTTGATAGTATTCAAAGCATATTATCTAATGTTGGGGGTGTGGCTTCTGAAGCTCTTTCATTTGGAATATCTCGATTACAGGAAACATGGAATCTATTTTTAGGAATTACTTTAGTGCCAATTTTCCTTTTCTTCTGGCTTTGGGACACAGATTCATTGTCTTCAGGTTTTTCAACACTTGTTCCTAAGAAGAGAAAATTTCTTGTCAGGGTTTGGAATGAGACAAATGATAATGTGCAAAGTTATTTTAAAGGTAAATTTATTGAAGTATTAGTAGTTAGTATTGTAGGAAGTTTAATGTTTTGGCTTCTTGGTTTAAATAGCCCAGTTTTAGTAGGAACAACATTAGGTTTAAGCCAACTAATACCTTTCTTTGGTCCAGTATTTATGACATTCCCAATATTGGCTGTTTCCTTAGCTCAATTTGGTTTGGACCCATATGTAATAGTAATAATGCTTTCTTTTGCACTTTTACAATTTATTGATGGAAATATTTTCTTGCCATTTTTAATGTCAGGTGTAGTTAAATTACCAGCAATAGTTGTGTTACTTTCAGTTTTTTTCTTTGGAGCAATTTTTGGGATCTGGGGAATATTTTTTGCTGTACCAATAGCTAGCTTCATAAAATCTTTAATGGATAATTGGAAATATCTAGATTCTTAATCCGTTGCGCATAATGCTTGATAAACTTCTTCTACATGACCCGGAACTTTAACGCCTCTCCACTCTCTTATTATTGACCCCTCTGGATCAATTAAAAATGTACTTCTTTCAATACCCATGTACTTTCTCCCATACATAGATTTTTCTTTCATGACTGCATAGGCATTACACATTTCTTCGTTTGGATCAGAAATCAAAGGGAAGTTAAGAGATTCTTTCTCTATAAAGCTTTTATGAGATTTTATGGAATCTCTTGATACTCCAATTATTGCACAATTTTTTAATTTAAATTTCTTTAAATAATCCCTAAAATCTTGGCTTTCAATTGTGCATCCAGAGGTTTTATCCTTTGGATAAAAATATATTACAAGATATTTTCCAGCGAAGTCTTCAAGACTTAAATATTTGTTTTCATCAATTAAACCTAAAAAACTTGGTGCTTTTGTTTTATTATTCATGAATAGATTATAGGAAAAATTATTTTGAAGGGAAGTATTGTTGCTATAGTAACGCCAATGAATTCTGATGGATCAATTGATTTTGATTCATTTGATAAATTAATGAAATTTCATGAAGAATCAGGAACAGACGGAATAGTTCTCGTAGGAACAACTGGGGAATCTGCAACCTTGAGGAAAGATGAGAGAGAAGAAATATTCAAATTTGGAAAAAACTATAAAAATGTAGCACTAATGGCGGGCATAGGAAGCTCCTCTACAAGAGAAGCATGTGAGCTTGCAGAAATAGCATTAAAACATGATATTCAAAATTGTCTTGCTGTAACACCTTATTACAACAAACCATCTCAAAAAGGATTAACTCTTCATTACAAAGAACTATCTAGAACAGGCGCTAAAATAATGCTCTACAATGTTCCAGGCAGGACTGGTATTGACCTTTTACCTTCGACTGTAAATATACTCTCAGAAATAAATAATATTATTGGCATTAAGGAAGCAGTGAATGTGCAATCTAGATTTAAGGACCTAAAACAAATAAAAGACAATAGACAAGAATTTTTGCTTTTATCTGGTGATGATCCAACTTTTGTGAATTTCATGGAGTATTGTGGAGATGGTGTGATATCTGTAGCTGCTAATATTATTCCTGCTAAAATTAAAGAATTGTGCGATCTTTGTTTCTTAGAAAAATTTAATGAAGCAAAAATACTTAATGAAAAATATTTAAATTTATATGACCTTTTATTTACTGAAGCAAGTCCAAGCCCCAGTAAATTCTTACTTGAAAAAATGTCGTTACTAGAGAATAATCTTAGATTACCCTTACATCCACTCTCGGAGAGATTTAAGGAAGAAGTATATGAAGCTTATAAAAAAATTTAATGTCGCACTTTTAGGAGTATTCCTCATTACAAGTTGTTCAGTAACAGAAAATACTGAAAAGCATTGTCCGGAGGATGGCTGTTTATTAGTAAGAGAAAATCCAAATGATAGATTTATTGAAGAAGCAGAAGAATCAAACTTAGAAAGCGAATTTGAAGGACTAGAAATAGCTAATGAATTTCCATATCCACCAGAAGGTCAGAGCTATCTAAAAGAAGGTTTAATACCTAGACCAAAAAAGATATTTTCTTCAGAAGGTTCAGAAGATGTTGAAGTTAGAAGATTGGGGGAAATATATTGGATTTATTTAGAATCTTTACCATCAAAAACTTGGCCACTAATGAAAGATTATTTTTTTGAAAACAATTATGAACTGTCTTTCGAAGACCCTGAAAAGGGAGAAATTCAAGCTGCAAAAGATTCAAACAAAGTTATTGTTGTTCTTGAGCACGGAATTAAAAATAATAGCTCAGAAATTTATCTATTCAACGAAGACAAAACAAGCAAAGATCTAGTAGATTTTGAAGATATGGCTTCATATTTATCTGAGAATCTCCCTGGTTATCAAGGAGATTCAATTGCAGCTCAAGGCCTAAATTTAAATAAAAAGGCAAGAATTGTTTATGTAAAAAAAGAAATTGGAATTGAATTTAAACTTCCTTTTGATAGAACCTGGTCAGCAATATCAAGAGCTATAGATAAAGCAGGATATGAAGTTTCTGATAGGAATAGAGAACTGAAGTATATACAAATTAATATTGAGCAAGAGAATTCAGGATGGCTGAATAATCTTTTTTCTTTTGCAAATTCTCAGAGATACTGTCCCGAAGAAGGGTGCTTAATCGATGGGGATGAAAACGTTGAGGCTGATTACGAGCTAATTTTCACTGAGTCTGAAGGTGGAACTTTGCTTGAATTCAAAAGATTATCAAACACAGAAGTAACTGTTGATCAGTTAGTAGATGAAATTAATGAATCATTATCATGATTGAAAAACTCAAGCTTATTTCTGAAGGAAAAGCGAAATCGCTTTACGAAACTTCTAATTCATCAGAATTATTAATGGTATATAGAGATGATACTTCTGCTTTTGACGGCAAGAAAAAAGAAGCTCTTAAAGGAAAAGGAATAATAAATAATAAATTTAATGCATTCATTATGGAACATCTCAGTAAAAATAACGTTGAAACTCATTTTATTAAGCTGATAGAAGATAACGAAAGTTTAGTAAGACGACTTGATATGTTGCCTGTAGAGTGTGTAGTTAGAAATATTGCTACAGGTTCATTATGTAGAAGACTTGGTGTTGAAGAGGGTATTAAGTTCAAGGAGCCACTTTTTGAATTCTTCCTAAAAGATGATGATCTTGGAGACCCATTAATAAATGACAATCATATAACAGCTTTTGGATGGGGGACCGAAGAAGAAATTGAAAAAATGAAAGAAATTACTTTTAGGATCAATGATTTGCTTTGTAAGCTTTTTGAAGAAGTAGGTTTAATACTTGTTGATTATAAGGTTGAATATGGCAGATCTAGTGGATCCTTGCTGCTTGGAGATGAATTTACCCCTGATGGTTGTAGGATATGGGATGTTGAGACGGGAGAAAGTCTCGATAAAGACAGATTTAGAAAAGATCTTGGAGATGTAGTGGAATCCTATCAAATTGTAGCCCATAAATTAGGTATTACCCTTTAGTTTTTTACTCCTAACCTTACATTCCTTTATAATAGATAATTAAATGAAAACCAAAGCTATATATTTTGATTATGCATCAACAACTCCGGTTGATCCAAGAGTTGCTGAGAAAATGCATCAATGTTTATTGTTAGATGGCAATTTTGGAAACCCTGCTTCTAGATCACATGAATTTGGCTGGAAAGCAGATGAAGCAGTTGAAAAAGCACGTTTACAAGTTGCAGATTTAGTAAATGCTGACTCAAGAGAAATAGTCTGGACATCTGGTGCCACAGAATCGGATAACTTGGCCATCAAGGGAGTAGCAAAATTTTATAAGGATAAAGGGAACCACATTATTACTTCAAAAATTGAACATAAAGCTGTGTTAGATCCTTGTAGACAGCTTGAAAGAGAAGGTTTTGAAGTGACATACCTTGATCCTGAAGAAGATGGGACAGTCAAATTAGATGAGATAAAAAAACATGTGAAAGAAAGTACGATTTTAATATCCTTGATGCACATTAATAATGAGCTTGGCTCAGTAAATGACATTAAAAAAATAGGAGAATTTACCCGAGATAAAAATATAATTTTTCATGTAGATGCTGCTCAAAGCATTGGTAAATTAGATATAGACTTATCAAAATTAAAAGTAGATCTAATGTCATTTTCTGCTCACAAATGTTACGGACCCAAAGGTATTGGTGCATTATATGTTAGGAGAAAACCACGAGTTAGATTGGAGGCTCTTATACATGGAGGAGGCCATGAAAGAGGCTTTAGATCTGGAACACTAGCAACTCATCAAATAGTTGGAATGGGAGAGGCATGCAGAATTGCTAAAAAAGAAATTAAAAAGGATAACGAAAAGATCAAAAAACTTTCTGAAATGTTCTGGAATGAGATATCTGACATTGAAGAAATAGTCTTAAATGGTGACAGAAAGAGTAAAGTAGCAAATATCACAAATGTGAGCTTCTCTTATATCGAGGGCGAGTCTTTAATTATGGCTTTAAAAGATGTTGCAGTATCATCAGGTTCAGCCTGCACCTCTGCAAGTTTAGAACCATCATATGTGCTTAGAGCACTGGGTAGAGCAGATGAGTTGGCTCACAGCTCTATTAGATTTTCATTTGGTAGATTTACTACCCCAGAAGAAGTTAAAATGGTAGCAGAAACAACAAAAAGAGTTGTTAGACAATTAAGAGAATTATCTCCATTATGGGATATGTATTTGGATGGTGTTGACCTTGATACAGTGGAATGGGCACATCATTAAATTGGAATAATTATGGCTTATTCAAGAAAAGTAATAAAAAAATTTGAGGATACATTAAATAATCCAGCAGCAAACAATGTTGGTAGATTAGATGTAAATTCAAACAGTGTTGGCACAGGTATGGTTGGGGCTCCAGCATGTGGCGATGTAATGAGACTTCAAATTGAAGTAGATGATAGTAATGTCATTACTGATTGTAAATTTAAAACATATGGTTGTGGCTCTGCAATTGCATCAAGCCAACAGATGATAGAAATGCTGAAAGGCAAGACATTAGAAGAGGCAAAAAGTATAAAAGATAGAGAAATAGCTGAAGTGCTTGAATTACCTCCAATCAAAATACATTGCAGTGTTCTTGCTGAAGACAGTATTAAGAAAGCCATTGCAGATTATGAATCTAAAAACGCATAAACCAAATATTTTAAATTTCACACCTAAAGCAATAGCACATTTTAAACATAAGGTATCGCAACAAGGTAAAGAAAATAAAGTAAAATTAGGTGTTAAAAAGATGGGTTGTAATGGCTACTCATATTTTTTTGAGTTTACCAACAAAAGCAACAAGTCTGATCATACACTAATGATCGATAATATTGAGTTCATAATACCTTTTGACTCAGTGGAAATAATTAAGGGAAGTCAAGTTGATTTTATGATCGAGGGTCTTAATCAAGGCATTAAATTCCTTAATCCAAATGCAAGTGCTGTTTGTGGTTGTGGTGAAAGCTTTACAGTAAGAGAAGGTATTGAAGAAACAGAAGATACAGGAACTGCTCAAAAAAAAAGTTAAAAATTCTTCCACATGAAACTATTTGTCCCGATGGGGCTACTATAGATCTTAAAAAAAATGAGACTATTTTAGATGCTTGCTTACG